>JAGLQQ010000171.1 GCA_023136735.1 Candidatus Omnitrophota bacterium
GTTATTAAAGCAAATTAAGAATGCCCCATATAATCGGATTTTTAATCGGTGTAATCAGGTTCTTTCGTGCAACTTAAACAAGAAAGAACCCTTTATAATAAATAACAATTAAAAGACAAATGAAATCAAAAGTAAGCATTATACGTTGTAATAGTTATAACATCGAAGGTCTTTATGCGGCTGTTAAAAAATCTATTGATTTAATAGGCGGTATTGAGAATTTCGTAAAGAGAGGGCAAAAGGTTTTACTTAAACCAAACCTGCTTAAAAAAGCAAAGCCTGAGGAAGCGGTGACTACACATCCTGAATTTATCAGGGCGGTTATTAAGTTGGTTAAAACGCAGACAGATAATATTTTTATCGGAGATAGTCCCGGGGGGACGGTTAGAGCCCAGGCAGTTTATGAATTCTGCGGTATTGAAAAAGTTGCAAGGGAAGAGAAAATTCAGCTGATTGGGTTCAACAGTATTGTAAAAAAGGACAATATCCCCTTTGCTAAAATTATAGATGAAGTTGATGTGATTATTTCTATGCCAAAGTTCAAAACTCATAATCTCGCCATGATAACAGCAGCGGTAAAGAATGTTTTTGGGCTGATACCGGGTTTGTATAAAGTTCACGCTCATAAGCAATCGCCGAATTTTATTAAATTTGGCAATGAACTTGCCAGAGTTTATAGCTTAGCAACGCCAAACCTAAGTATTGTAGATGCTGTAGTTGCTATGGATGGTGATGGGCCGGCAGGGGGAGATCCTTATGATCTCGGGCTGGTTGTTGCATCCAGTGATGCGGTAAGTATAGACGCTATTTTATCAAAAATCGTTGGCCTGAAGCCTTTAAGCGTGCCAAGCACTAAAGCTTCAGCGCACCTGAACTTGGGGCAGGCGGATATAAATAATATTGACATTTTAGGCGTTTCCTTAGAGGCTATAATAGTAAGGGATTTTAAGCTGCCGAAGATTTTGACTTTATTTAAAGTTCCTAATTTTTTGACAAGGAGCTTGCTGCGGTTTATCCCGTTAATGATGGGTATAGATAGGAATAGGTGCAATGAGTGTCAGGTCTGCAAAAATATATGTCCGCAGGGAGCTATTAAAAATATTCGTGGCAGATTGAAGCTTGATTTTAGGCGTTGTATCCTTTGCCTTTGCTGTAGTGAAATGTGTCCGAATAATGCGATTTACTTACGATTCTTAACCAGGAGAAAAAAACGTGCCAAGTAAAATTTTTGTAGTAGAAGACGATAAGAAAGATATAGAATTTCTGCAAACGACATTGGCAAAAAAACAGTATGAGGTTATCCATGCACCTGACGGGAAGACTGCCTTTACGATGCTTGAAAAAACTCAGCCGGATATAATTATTCTTGATCTTCTCTTGCCTGACATGGATGGGTTTGAAATATGTAAGAGATTGCGGTCTGAGGAACGATTTTTAAGTATCCCTATTTTATTTTTTACTTCTTCGATGAATATGGACAATAAACTTTTGGGGCTGCAGTTGGGAGCTTCGGATTTTCTGAATAAAGGCTGCGATGAGCGCGAGCTTTTGCTGCGTTTGAGAAATTTGCTGCGATATAAAAAACAGTATGATGAAATGGTTAGGCTTTCTGTTATTGACAGTCTTACGCATGTATATAATAGGCGATATTTTCAACATCGTTTAATGGATGAATTTGAACGGGGCCGGCGTTATGATCGTGAATTTTGCTGTATGATTATAGCTGTAGACAATTTTAAAAATGTTAATGATACACACGGGCATCCTGTGGGAGATGATGTTCTGAAGAATGTAGCGGCAATACTGCGACGTAATACCCGCGCAACCGATGTTCTTTGCCGTTATGTGGGAGATGAATTCGGTTTATTGCTGCCGGAAACAAATTTCCCCGGAGCTTTTGTTACTGCTGAACGAGTACGCTCTATTGTTGAAAAAACAAATTTCAGTAAAACAGACAATCCTGTGAAAGTTACTTTAAGTTTTGGTGTAAGTTCCCTTATTGAAGGAGGACCATTGGGTATGGATGAATTGGTTGCCCAGGCCGATGTTGCATTATATCGGGCCAAGCGAGGAGGACGTAACCAAATCAGCTTTTACGGTAGAAAATAATATTTTCATGAAAATGAAAGGAGTTAACGATGGAAAGTAAGGTTCTAATTGTTGAAGATGATCATAATGATTTGGAGCTTTTAATAAAAAAGCTAAAAAACGAGCCGTATGAACTTTTCATCGCAGATACTGGAGAAAAGGCATTTAATGTTCTGGAAGAGCAGAAAATCGACTTAGTTATTTTGGATATACTGCTTCCTGATATAGATGGTTTCGAAATCTGCAAAAGAATAAGAAAAAGCGAAAAGTATTCTCATGTGCCGGTACTTTTTCATACCACAGTTCGTACAACTGACGAGAAGTTGATTGGTCTTGAGATGGGAGCATCTGATTTTTTAAACAAGGCTGCTGATGAAAGAGAGCTGCTTCTTAGAATAAGAAATCTGCTGCATGCTAAAAAGGCGATTGATGCACTGGTTAAATGCTCGATTATGGATGCCTTAACTAATGTATATAATAAAATGTATTTTCAGCACCGCATCGAAGATGAAATAAAAAGAAGCACAAGATATAAAAGAGAGTTTTGCTGCGTGATTGTTGATATTGATCATTTTAAGCAGTTAAATGACCGATTGGGATATGTTAATGGAGATAGGATATTAAAGCGAATAGCGGAAATCCTTAATCTTAATATCCGCGGGGCGGATATATTGTGCCGGTGGGGAGGGGACAAATTTGGATGGTTGCTGCCGGAAACAGAGATGAATGATTCTTATCTGGCGGCTGAGAGGTTAAGACACTTTGTTGTAATTTCTGAGTTTGGCAGCAAAGATGAAGAGATAAGCCTTACTGTGAGCTGCGGAGTTAGCTCTTTTAAAGCTGCTCAGGGAGGAACAAAGGAAATTTTTTATCAGGCAGACATTGCATTAAAAAAAGCAAAGAGTGAAGGACGCAATCAGACTCGGGTGTATAAAGAAGAGACGGAAGCTTGAAATTTAAAACAATAGCTTGGGAAAAAGACGAGATTGTTCTGATTGATCAGACTAAATTACCCGCTCGTGTAGAATATGTGCATTGCACAACAGTAAAGCAGTTGTGGCAGGCTATCCATGATTTAAAAGTTCGAGGAGCTCCGGCGATTGGTGCGGCGGCAGCTTTGGGGATGGTCTTGGGGGTTAACAAAAAAAAAGAAAAGAACTTCCTTGAGTTAAAGAAAAATATAAATAGGCTTTTTAAATACATAGCATCTTCGCGTCCGACAGCAGTAAACCTAGTCTGGGCGCTTGGGCGTATGAGGAATGTTGCAATTATTAATTCCGGCAAACCGGTAGTAACGATAAAAAAGCTTATGCTCAAAGAGGCAAAAGATATTATTGGTGAGGATAAAGCAAGCTGCTGCCAAATGGCGGACAATGCTCAGGTGCTTATCAAAAAGAATGACTGTATTATGACTTACTGCAATGCCGGAATGCTGGCAACCGTTGGCTGCGGAACAGCATTGGGAGTAATTTACCGGGCAAACGAATTAGGTAAAAATGTGAAGGTATACTCTTGCGAGACAAGGCCTCTGCTGCAGGGAGCACGGCTTACCTGTTGGGAGCTAACTGAGAAGAGAGTTGATGTGACGCTGATTTGTGATAATATGGCCGGATACTTAATGCAGCAAAAAAGCATAGATAAGATCTTTGTTGGTGCAGACCGCATTGCTGCTAATGGTGATGCGGCGAATAAGATAGGGTCGTATTCTCTAGCTGTGCTGGCTAGGTTTCATAAAATTCCGTTTTATGTGGTGGCTCCTTATTCAACTTTTGATCTTAAAATGCGTTCAGGTGATGAAATTCCTATAGAAGAGCGCAGTGCGCGCGAGGTCAGAGATAGCTGGTATAAATGTTCAATGGTAGACAAAAGAGTTAAGATTTATAATCCTGCGTTTGATGTTATCCCCAGTTCGCTTATTAGTGCGATTGTAACTGATGCTTGTCTTATAAAACCGCCATATATTAAAAATATAAAAAAATGAAACGCGGTATGAAATCATGAAAACATTAAAGCAGCTTGGTGAGTTTAATTTTATAAAGGCTATCTCCAAAGGATGTGTTAATCATAAGTCTGTAGTAAAAGGCATAGGGGATGATGCGGCTGTAGTAAAACTTGCCAAAAATTCATTTTTACTGTTCACATCAGATATGATTATAGAAGATGTTCATTTTACGCGTAAGCAGAATCCTGAGTCAATTGGGCATAAGGCCATTGCCTGTTCTTTAAGTGATATTGCTGCTATGGGAGGGATACCTCGCTATGCGCTTATAAGTGTTGCCTTCCCGAAAGATCTAAAGGTATCAGCAGCCAGGGGTATTTATCGCGGGATGCAAAGAGCAGCAAAAAAATTTGGGCTTAGTATTATTGGGGGAGATACTAATTCTGCGGATAAAATAATTATTGATGTGAGTATGTGCGGCGAGGCGGTTGGGGGAAAGTTTGTAAAACGCGATGGTGCCCGCAAAGGAGATATTATTTTTGTTACCGGGCAATTAGGAGGATCTCACAAGGGAAAACATCTTGATTTTACCCCGCGGCTTAAAGAAGCCAGGTTTTTAATCGATAGGTATCCGTTACACGCGATGATTGATATAACTGATGGATTGATCAGTGACTTGGGGCACATAATCGCAATGAGTAAAAAGGGCGCTGTTATTTGGCAGAAAAGTGTTCCGGTTGATTGTAAAGCAGATTCATTAGAAGATGCTTATTACAGAGGTGAAGATTTTGAATTGCTTTTCACTGTTGCGCCCTCGATTGCTTTTGATTTAAAAAAAAACTGGCCTTTTAAGAAAGTAAAACTGACTTGCATTGGTGAAATTACTGAAGCGGGCAAGGGCTTACGTATAAAAGATGAAAAAGGTAAAATGAGTAAACCCAAAGGATACGGCTGGCGGCATTTTTAGGATAAGATGCTGCCTGAATTTGTTCCTAACTCCTAAATGGAATTATCGAAGAGAAACCAGAGGTAGGAATATCAAGTATTTAGAGAAAAAAGTATAATCATTTAAAAGGTGAAAAAGTTATTTAAG
>JAGLQQ010000172.1 GCA_023136735.1 Candidatus Omnitrophota bacterium
TTGTAAATCGACTAATTAAAATCCGTAAATGCAATTCCCCCTATTTGTTTGATGAGCGAAGAAAAAGTGTTTTCTATCTAGGATTTGGGACTTGTAACTAATAATTGGTAATCTTAAGGATGATATGCATTGCCTGGTGATTGACACAACAAGCAAGTTTTTATGTATTGCCGTAATCAAAGATGATAAGATCCTCAGGCAATACAACAAAGTTCATGAGCGGCAGCACAGCGTTCTGTTGCTTTCTAAAATTGAAAAAGTTCTGAATTCATGCAGCCTATCAGCCGTTGATATTGACTGTCTGGCAGTTGACATTGGTCCCGGCTCATTTACCGGCTTACGCATTGGCATTGCGACAGCAAAAGGCTTAAGTCTGTCGTGGGATAAACCGATTATAGGCCTTTGCAGTCTTGATTTGATCGCCGAAGGTCAAAGTGACAGTGGTGATATTATCTGTCCTGTGATTGATGCTAAGCGTCAGCAGGTTTACAGTGCTATATATACATGCCGGCCAAATAAAGTTAAAAGAAAAGGCGCGTATTTTTTAGGGCCAATTGATGAATTGCTTAAAAAGTTAAAAGGAAAAGTTGTTTTTTGTGGTGATGCGTTATTCTTATATCGGGATAAAATAAAAGCCCATAAGGCTATTCAGCCTGTGCTGGGGCAGGAGCAATTGTGGTTTCCTACTGCTGCTTCTTTTTCAAAATTATGCCATGGCATGTTTAAGAAAAAAGATTTTAAAACAGCTAGCCGGATTGCGCCCATGTATTTATACCAAAATACCTGCACTGTCAAGAAAAAATCAAAAACCGAAAAGGGAAAATAGAAATATTTGTTAAAAAGTTAAACTGTTTTTAAAATAAGCAATCAGGAATAAATAGACATGAAAAATGTTACATACCGTCCTACTTGGGCTGAGATTAATTTAAAAAATCTTGAGTTTAATTATAAGCAGATTAAGCGCGCTGCAGGTCAAAAAACAAAAGTGCTGGCTGCTGTCAAAGCTAATGCTTATGGGCACGGTATGGTGGAAGTGTCTCGAAAACTCCAAAGCGCGGGAGTTGATTATCTGGGTGTGGCTAGTATTGATGAGGCGCTTGTTCTAAGGCGCGCTAAGATTAAGGCACCGATACTTGTTCTGGGCGTAGCTTTTTCTAAGCAGGAAATGCGGTTGGCGTTCAAGTTTAAGATCACTTTAACAGTTGCGGATTATCAATATGCTAAAATTTTAAATTCTCAGATTCCTCAGAAAAATAAAATCAAGGTGCATATAAAAGTAGATACAGGCATGGGCCGCTTAGGGATATGGCAGGATGAAGCAAAAGAAGAAATATTAAAAATATCTAAACTTGAAAATTTGAGCATTGAAGGTGTTTATACTCATTTACCATGCGCAGATACGGATCTTGTGTTTACCCGCAATCAGTTGAGGGTTTTTGAATTATTAATAAGGCAATTAAGAAAAAATAAAATTTCCGTAAAAATTGCTCATGCTGCAAACAGTATCGCTGCTTGCAGACTAGCAGGTGCTTGTCTTAATATGATACGTCCGGGTATAATGCTTTACGGTATATATCCTGAGGAGAGAATTAAAACACGCATAAAATTAAAACAGGTTTTGAGTTTAAAGACAAAAATAACGCATTTAAAAACAGTAGCTGCGGGGCGAAGCATTAGTTATGGGCGTACTTATATAACAAGTCGTAAGACAAGAATAGCAACCCTGCCTATAGGCTATGCAGATGGATATTCAAGAGCGCTTTCAAATAAGGCAAAAGTTATAATAAGAGGGCGAAAATTTCCTGTTGTCGGGCGTGTGTGTATGGACCAGACGATGATTGATGTGGATATTGGGTCAAAAGTCAAGGAAGGAGATATTGTTACTTTGATTGGCTCTGGGAACACTCAAGAAATTCGCGCTGAGGAGCTTGCTTTTATTTGCAATACTATTGCCTATGAAATTACTTGCTGGATATCTTCCCGGGTCCCGAGGGTATTTAAAAACCCTAATTCCTAAATAGAATTCCACGAAGGAAGATTAAGACAGGGGTAGTAAGTATTTAGAAGGAATTGGATAATCACTTAAAGGGTGAAAAAGTTATTTAAGGGCACTGTTGCAAAAT
>JAGLQQ010000173.1 GCA_023136735.1 Candidatus Omnitrophota bacterium
CGCAAGGTAGCCAAGCAAGACATTGCTTTCTTCTCCTACGTAGCCGCAGGTTTTAAAATCCGCGATGATTTCTTCTATTAAATCCGGGGATTTTAAAAATTCTTCTGCCTGGAATTTTTCTTGTTCAGTCATTGTTTTTTTCTGGTCTGTCTTTGTGTTTTTTTCTTGCAGCTTCTTAGCTTGAATATCCTCTAACTGCTCGACAATAAAATTTAAATCTGTATTTAAATCAGCGATGTCTATATGTAATACTTTCCTGGCCTGGGAGATAAAGGTTTGCCGATGACGGGAACTGTAAAGATCAAGTGTGTCTAAATGATAATTATCGTTATGCTTAAGTTTTATGTTAACTCTTAACTGATCCAGCCTGTTCCAGGTTAAGCCTCGGATTCGATATGTTCGATCACTAAAATTAAATGTGAGCTGTGTTTCGTCTTCGCTGATTGCGAAATTTTGTTGTTCTTCGCTTTTTCTGTCTTCTGTATTCTGTATACTGTCTTCTATTTTTTCAATAAGCTGAATAAATTCTTCTTTGGTTTTTCCGGATACAAGATAATCATTTGGGTCTTTTACCCCGTTAGAGACACTATCATTGCCAATCAATGAGCCATTGTCTCTAACAGGGGTAATCCCTTCCGGCCATTTGATCTTTGATGTTTTTACGCCTAATTGATTTAAACGCTTAGTAATATCTTCTGTTGCTCTAACTCCGGCTTCGTCATTGTCTAAGCATAAGATTACTTCTTTGATTCGGTGTTTTTGTAATAGTTCAATATGATCTTTGGTTAAGCCGTTGGTACCGTAGAGAGCAATGGTCTCTTTTATTCCAAGTTGATATAAAGATAACGCGTCGATGATTGATTCAGTTAAAAATATTCTGTCTGTACCGGCTAATACTTTGGAGTTAAATACTCCTTTATGCGTACCGGCTAAATATAAATGTGTTAATCCGCCAGGCTTTGTGGCGAAGCTGTTTTTTTCAATATTCCGGCCGTATAGGCTTAGAACGTTTCCGTCTTCATCGTGTATTGGGAAGATTACGCAGTTGTAAAATGTTTCATTGCCTTTGGCGTTTAAAATGCCTACTGATTTTAAGGCTTCGATCATCGGGCCCTCAGACGGCAGAGTTTTCTTTAATGTTCCATTAGCAAAGCCTAGTTTGAAATTTAAGTAAATATCTTGATCAATGATTTTTCTTTTTGCTAAATATTCCAATGCCCGTCTGTCTTCTTTGAATGTATCGTGATAAAAATCAGTCACACGCTTTAGAAGATCAGCCGGATTAAACTCATTCTCAGGACTTAGCACCTCGGTGCTTGGTGTCTGGTTTTCTGTGTTTGGATTTTGTTTATTGTGATCTATTTGGAATTTTTGAGTATCTACACACTTGATTAATTTTCGATATGCTCCTAAGATTGACGTCTTCTCATATTTCATAACGAAGGACAATGTAGTGCCTCCGGCTCCGCAGCCAAAGCAGTGCCAGAGCCATTTGTTTCCTTTTTGATTTACTTTTAATGATGGATTCTGATCGTTATGAAACGGGCATTTAAAACTGTAGGTTCCGTTGTTGCGGTTTCCTTCGGGTATTCCGTAGCTTTTGAGTATCTCCGGGAGATTAAGCTCTTTTATCTTAGCTATGTCTTTATAAGGTAAAATCATTGTTTAGCCCCCTTTTCTTGATACCTGTCAAGCACCTTTTAGATTTTTTCTTGACACAGTTTATTTGATATGCTATTGTGCTTATCAAGGTATCATATTAGCATATTTATGTCAAGAGGTTTCTTATGCCGGAAAACATGATTTTAAAACCATATAGTATAATATCTCCTGTGATAAGGAGGTATTATATGGAATTAGGCAATCAGATTAAAAAATTACGCAAGGAAATGAAGCTTACGCAAGATGACTTTGCTAATAAGCTAAAGATTCACTCTAAGCAGTTAGCCAAGTACGAAGCCGGCAGGTCTACTCCTTCAATTGATATTATTGTCCGCATAGCTAAATTCTGTGAAGTTTCTACAGATTATTTAATCTTTGGAGTAGACAAAATCCTGGCTAATAAGACTAAAATCGCTGATTTAGAGTTATTAGACTACTTCCAGCGGGTTAATAAATTAAAAAAATCTAATAGAGATAAAATAAAGTGGGCTGTTAAATCACTATTAAACGGGGATGCCTAATATAATATATTATTGCGCTACGCCTTCAGAAAAGAAAAAAATTTAGTTGTTTTTTTCTACGCTATACTTGTCCTTTGTCGATTATTGAATGAGGACCAATATTCCGGAAGGTGATTGACTCTTGACTAATACTAAAAGTGAACCGGTATTTATCGCTGATATACGCTTCCCAGATTCTCTCTTTACTTTGATAGCGATGAATATTTAAAGAAGGGTGTTTGGGGTTTTCTAAAAATAACGCCAGTTTCTTATCAAACCTCTGCCGCATTTGCTTTGGAAGGCCTTGATAGTTACGTTTAAATGTCTCGGTAAATATCAGCTGTTTAGCCATTTAACCGCTTTCTTATGATCCGTAAACTTCTTTACTCGGTCTTGTTTGACATCTTCTTCAGCCAACTTGCTTTCTTCGGACCAATCAAACATATCTTGCGCTTTATCGCAGTGGTTAGACAGCATCTTATTGATAAATGTTGACCTGGGCTGCTGCCCTCTTAAAATATCAATCCACTGTATCACTGTGCTATCCAGTGTTATATTTATATGTGTCTTCTGTGACATTAGATCACCCCGCATGGTTTTCAGTTAACAACTTATCTATCTACTATAATACTATTATACTATAATATTACTGTTGATGCAAATAAAAAATTATCCCCGCTCGTTTGTTCGGGGAGTATGTTGCTTCACTGTCCCGCACAGTTCTAAAGGCGGCTGTGACTGAACGGCGGAGCTTTTGTTCTTTGCTTGGACTCAGATAGCGGAGACAGGCCTTGCAGCGGCTCTTGCCGTTACTTTTTTAGGATTAACGGGGTTGAACTTCTTTGCGTTAACTTCGGGTGAATGCGCTTAAGAGAGCTGGCGGGAAATGTCCACAGGCTCTAAGGGTAGAGCTTGTGTCCCGCTGTTTTTTTGGCGGGACGCTACTCTGCCCGTCCTGGGTGCTCTTGCCTGGGTGAGACTGTGGTTGACATAATGCCCGTTATAGTTGAAGCCGGCTCCATGAATTTACGCTCCCCTGTGAATACTTCCTATCAACGCGCATTATGTGAAAATTTCCCAGTCAGCTTTCTGGAAAACTTGTGCTGCGGGCGGGGCTTTTTTTTACTACCTGAAGGAGCTGCAGCGAACGCTTTT
>JAGLQQ010000174.1 GCA_023136735.1 Candidatus Omnitrophota bacterium
GAAATAATAACTCAATGCTCAATACGCGATACGCAATACGAGATTAAGTCAAAAGTGAAAAAATAATGAATTATAAAAAATCAAAATTCAGCTTAATATTTAGAATCATCTCTTTGATTCTAATTCAGTCGTTTCTGCTTTTGGATATTGTCTGGGCGGCAGGAGGAGAACTTTCTGTTGCCAATGAAGGCGCTGAATCTTCTACTCTTGCGCCTAAAATTACTTTTAGCAGTAAAGAAGTTTTGGATACCTATCTTTATTTCCTTGAAAATTCAGCTAAGATTAGTGAAGTTACTCAGGCTGCTGTGCCGTCGATTCCAAACGAATCAAAACAATCTGCAGCAATAGGTAGAAGAACATTTTTAAAAGAGATTATTGGTGTGGCTACTGTGTTAACTGGTGTTAATTTTGCAATACCCTCTCAACCACAAGCAAGGGACTTAACAGTTGATATGAGAGATTTAGTGGTTAGTTTTAATCAGGATGTAACTGAAGCAGAGTTAAATAAGTATGTTGCGATTATTGAATCACAGGGATTCAAAGGATTCTCTACTGTAGAGAAAACTGAAACTCAGACACTAATAAGAATTCAAGGGTTATTTCCTTTGAATGCGGAAAAATTATCCCATGCTCTTAATGCCCAAGCTAAAGTGCGGGGGCTTTTAAGGGATTTTGTAATTACATCTAGTGATTCAAGCTGGGAAAAATCTCTTACTTATAGTAGTATGCAAACTTTTGCGAATAAAGTAGCTGATATTTCATCCGGACTTGGATTTGGCGAGATTGATTCAAGTGAGCTTGTTGGGCTTTATGAGGGTATTACCTGGGTTGAGAGTAAATTTCATCAGTGGGAAAAAGATCTATTAGGTAAAATCATTCCGGTAAGGTCCTATACCAATGCTATTGGTGTTACCCAGGTTATAGAATCTCAGGCTGTTACTCATATTGCTGAATGGATATTAACGCATAAGGGGGGATTATCCCGCTATGCGGAGATTATGAATGAACTTGAACGAATGATTTCTTCTGAGGATGAAAAGGTAAAAGAAGCTCTCAAGCTAAACAGGAAATTTGTTGAAGAAACCGCGCAGCAGAAGAAGTTCAATGTTTATGATGACTTTACAGCTTATAATAATGCTGATTTAGATATAGGAAAAGAAAAACAGATAATTCGAAAAATTCATAGAAAGATCAATGAAAATACTAAACTTATTGGTGTGAATTTTTATTATGCTCTTGCTGTGTGGGAGTATTTACGGAAAAGGAAGAATTTCCAAGCCGTAGTTACTGCTGATATTGCCAAGTCTATGGGGCAAACCGCGCGAGGCCTCACCAGGACTAGAAACAAAAAGCAAGTGAAACTTATCGAATCAGGCCCTGGCGCGTATAAACCGGATAATCTGGAAAAAGCTGGTTTGCAATTTCAACGTGATTATTTTCGTTTAAATGTTCTTTATGAAATGATCGGGCCGGAAAAGATTATTGAAATCCTGCGTGCTGATACAGATAAAAGATTTGACCGATTGATGAGCTATTTAATCCAGCAGATGATGACAAAAACAGGCAATCAAAAGCTGGGTTATAGTTATCTTACTATAAACTGGGATAGATACCGCCGCTTTGAATTAGTAAAGACCGAAAAGAATAAGTACGAATTTATGGAAAGGCCTTTAAGTTATTTTAAAAATAACTCTAATGGTTTCTCCGTAGGCCTTGCCGCGGCTGCTTCATATAATGCCGGAACAGGTACAGTTGATAGGGCACTGCTAAATTTTGGCGCTACTGTAGAGGTTAATAATATTCCATTATGGATAAAGCATATGATTGGAGCTAATTCGAGGAATATTAGGGAACCGATAAATTATTTAAGGGCTTTTCTTGAAGATAAGTTTAATAATACTGGAAAACTTTCACAAGAAGATCAAAATATTAAAAATGATCTTATTGCTGAAAGATATAAACGTGTATATAAAGTAGAAGACAGATTGCTTGAAAACCGAGAGTTGGTTAGAAAAAACGGCGTAAGAATGTACTCCGATTATAACCGCAGCGATTCATTTGATCATAAGCTTGCGTTTTTGCTTGCCCGGGTTGCCGGTAGTGATTATGTGGATAGTTTTTTGAGAAGCCATGGAATAGGCAAAAAATGGGAAGCTGAAATTTTTAGCAGAACAACTCCTACCTTTGATATTTTAGCGTTTGTTTTGTCAAATGAGAACGCGCCTGGTTATGATGATGCTTTAAGTTTACAGCAGTATTTAGATAAAAAACATTTTACTGCTTCATTAGCCTATTTGGATGAGCGGATAGAATACTTTAAGCAGCAGGAACAAATAAGTTTTGCCAGGATTGAACTGGCAAAACAAATAGAAAAGGAAAAAGAATGGCAAAAAACTATGGCTTTTATGAAAACCTGGGTAATGCGTTCTGCGATTGGTGCTGCTTCACTTGCGGCAGCAGGTGTAGTGGCATGGATTATGCGCAGGCGGGTTAAGCTAGGGAAAAAAGCAGTGCCGCCGTTTATGTACAGATTGCAAGCCTTGGGGATTCTTGGGCTTTTTATAGTTCGCGCGGTTGTCGCAATAGTAAGATTGTTTGTAAGTGCAGGCAGTTATATGTTTAGTTTTTTCGGCAGAAAAAAAACAGCAAGAAGTAGTCTTCTTGGAGATCAAAAACCAGTAAGAAAAAACCGCTTTAAAAAACCAGAAAATAAGTTTAAGAAAAACAGTGGGAATAAATTTATATCAATCATTCTTATTTCATTATTGTTTGTTGGCATTGGGATAATAAATCCGCAAGATAGTCCGGCTTTAACCGCTGTGTCTATAACAAACACACAAACCGGGGTCCATTATTCAGCAGAGGTTATTCCCAATACCAATGTCTATTTCGCGGAAGTAAGAAATACAAATGATGCATTAGGTTACTGGGCGGTTTCAGGATTGGAAAAAGTGGATTTTGTTTTAGTCGGGAATCCCGGGGCTTCCGCGGCAATGACAGAAGAATTACTGAAATGGTGGGTTGATCTTTTAAGTACTGACCAACCTAACGATGTGAAAAATAAAGCAATACATGATGCCGCGGTGGCAATGCGTCCTGGTTCCGCGCTTTTTGCCGCAGGTATTGGCGGGATTATGGACAGAAGCTTTGTTATCAGCCTTAATGAGCAGGAGGAAGATATTCCCAAAAAGGACTTAGCAGAGAACTGGGCTGTTACGGTTAATGGTTTTTATTCAGGATATAGAGAGCATTTTGAATTAAATGAGGAAAAATTTGCTCAATACAGCGCAAGCGTCAATAATTTATATAGCATAGGGGGAGATGTTCGATTAAAAGATGGGTTTGTTTTGCACATAGACATCAAGGAATTTGTAAATAAGGGTATATACCGGCGTTCTCGTGATGATGTGCAAAAAGACCTTGATCTCTTAAGTGTGCAGCTTTTCAAATTAGCGCGGGCAGGTAAGAGGCCATCGCTTATAACCATGGCTAAGGAGACAGCAGGCTATATTTCTTATGATACGGATTGGACAGTGAAAAAATTAAAAGATATATTTGAAAGCTTATATTCTCAGAGTTCAACGTTAGTTTCTGGAAATATCCAGAATATTTCCGGCAAGCCGCTAAGTGCTAAAATTTCTCTTGAAAAAGTCAGGATATTAAAAAAACTTATTGAATCATTACCAGGACAGGAAGCCAGAAATTCTAAGGGTACTGAAATCTATTTGTCTAAAGGAATCATCAGAATAAAAGAAAAAATAAGCGTTGATCCGATAAGTTCTGATTGGAATAATATAAGTATTGATGTAAATAACGGCGAGATTACTTCTTTAAATGGCCAGCCTTTCGTGTTATCAAAATTTCTTAATGATAATGCTGATTTGCGGGGACTTAAGTATTTAGAACTATTGCTTAAAGAACAGGGAGTTTTACCTGAATATGGTGTTTTAGTAGAAATGGCTTATAGGCTATGGAAAGCCTGGGAAGCTGAAGCAATGAATTCTTTTAAAAAAGAAGGAGGATTTAAAGCAAATAAACAAGAGAATAGTTTTTTACCAACAATGATTCTGCCTTCTGAAGAAATATCTGTGGTTTTACCTCAGGGGAAATATCTAGTGTTAATGCCGGGTGAAGCTAAGCGTTATATTTGGACTGCTAATATGGAACGGTGTATTGCTATTGTTCTTAGAGACAAAAATTCCGGGATAACAGGCATGGTTCATTTTTCTGCTAATGCTCATGTAAAGAATCCGGTAGAAAAGATGATTGAAATAATGGAAAATAAAGGAGTAGAAAAAAACACGGCTTTTGATGTTTGGGTTATTGGAGGGATTATTGGAGATACAACAAATGGTATATCCGCGAATTTAGCGTTTCGTTTAGAAAAACTGATTAATGAAAAAGGTTTTATGGTCAGAGTAAAAGATGTTTTATCAACAGATCTTTTACCCGGAAAGTTCAGGCAGATAATTTTTGATGTCCAAGAAGGGAGAATGTATAACCTTATCGGTGAGACGGAGGTTATTGCTGGGCGGTATTTTAAAGCATTTTATCCCAAAGCATCACTTCAGCAAGAAATTGGGTATTTAGGCAAAGTAAGTAAGTTAAATAATATGAATTATGGAGTTAAGACTATTGAACAGGCAATATGAAAAACAGGGTTTAGGTTAAAGGGGTAGGGGCTTTGAAGAAATTACTGAATATCAATTAATTAAACAACGTTGTATGTTTCCGCTCCTCCGCGCTTATCATCAAATC
>JAGLQQ010000175.1 GCA_023136735.1 Candidatus Omnitrophota bacterium
AAAAACTTATGTTCTTCTTTTATTCTTTGTTTTCTATTTTTACTTATTGTATAATGTAAATTCAATGATTAATGGTATTTATAGAGGAGTTAAACCATGGAAAAATTTGTAATGCACACGCCTAGATTGCCTGATGCAAAGGCTGCTTTTTCTCGAGGAATGAAAGTTGACCTTGGGAATGTTACCCAGCTGTTTATTTCAGGGACAGCAAGTGTTGATGAAAACGCTAAAACTGCGCATGTGGGAAATTTTGCTGAGCAGGTGCGGTGGACATATGCAAATATCGAATCGTTGCTGGAACAGGCTGGCTCAGCAGTAAGTGATATTGTGAAGTTCACGGTCTACCTGAAGAATATGGAAGAATATGAACGATTTGATGAATTACGGGTTGAGTTTTTTAATAGCCATGGAATAGCTCGAATACAATATCCTGCAAGTACTTGTGTGGAGGCCCGTTTGTGCCGCGATGACTTGCTGGTTGAGATTGATGCAATTGCGTTAATTTCTACTGAGAAATAATAAGATATGTTAAGAACATTACGTTTTCAAATTAGTTTTAGTATTCTGATTGTTTTTTTGATGCTTGGCTCACCTAATTGGTTGTTTGCTGATATCGAATGGGAGATATCGGATATTATTTTGGGAGGAGACGTGCAATGGCAAGCGAATTGTTCTCTTAATAAACTAAAGTTCTGTCCTGCTGATATTGTTGAATTTAATGCAAATCTTAACCTTCCCTCAGAATCGATCAAAACAAACAAACAATTTTTTAAAGGCGTGCGTTTAGTCTTAGTTACGGAACGGCTTTTTGATAAGAACGGTCATCCTAGATTGATTGATAATAATTATATGTCAACTGTTCTAACGCCAACTGGTATGCCGATAGAGCATTCACTTTTCTCTGGAACTTATTGCGGAAACAATTGTCGGGGAATCTTAGGGGGGTGTAAGGATAGATTAGAAATGTCAACATTTATAGAAAGTAAAGATATTGATTTTGAAAAACGCGAGCTTAATATAGATTTTTCAGTATCAAATAAGCTTCCCAGTGATTTGCCTGAAGGTTATTATCGCTTTAATGTTGAATTTTTAGGAGTATTCGACAAAGACGGCCAAGAGCATATTGTAAGATTGGCTCTAATGTCGACATTACGCCTTGATCCATCAACGTATGAGATACAGCCGTTTCACAAAACATTGCCTTTGTTAAGAAAAAATTATGTAAGCCCTGTGTTTCGTGTGGGTAATCCGAAAACTCCGAAAATGATTTGGGCGTTGTTCACAGATACTATTCAAATGGGTACCCAGGGAATTATAGCTGCTGAAGACAAGGTATTTTTTAAAATAAGCCCTCGTCATAGTGTGCCGGATAAGTTTATTATACCACCGGGAAGGAAGTTACTGGTTGAACCGGATTTTCCATCAATGTTTCTGGATAAAGCTAAGGTGTCTTTTACGGAAGACATTCTACCTTTCTGCACCCCAATTGACTTGGATTACGGAAGCGGAAAATTTTCCGTAAAGATTACATTGCCGGATGGCTCGAAAAAAAACTTAGGCACAAGCAAGTTTTCTGAAAAAAGAAAACTAGGCGCGGGTACAGGGACAAAAAAGCACTTATTTGAATTTAACAAATATGGCAAATATACTATTAATATGAAAGGCTGGATCAAGGATATTTGGGGTAATCGCTACGAAGGCGGAGGTACATATATTTTTTGGGTTGCGTATCGTTTAGGTTTTGCAACCAGTGTTAAGCCCGGATCGCCGTTTGAGGCAGGCAGTTATTATCCAACATCAGTGTTTGTTCATCCACCGCTTCCGGCGAATGTCAGCATTGATGTTGAGGAGTATATTTATTCACAAAAAGATAATGTTAAAAAATGGCATGTTGACGGAAAAGCAAGCCGGTTTGGATACTTTTATTCTAAAGATAAAATTTATTTTGAAAAACCAGGTGAATATATAGCTTGGGTTCAGGCAGAGTATCAGGATCCTATGGGGCGGTTATGGATGGGAAACCAGGTAGGCAGCTGCGTTATCGCCCCAAAGGATTCACCGCTTATTGTTCATGGGCAGAAGTACGCGAAGGATATGAATATTCCTATGGCTCGATATAACTTGCATGATGAGGGGGGAAGCAGTACGATCCCCGACAGACTTGACTATCCGACCTGTACAAATTTAAAAGCACCGTTTTACAGCGGTGATGTGATGTATATTGCTGGAGTTAATAACGGGGCAAATGCAATTGATCAGATACTTACGGCGTCACTAGAGGGGAATTTTGTAGAGACTCAATCCATGTATCAGCCCTATAATTTTCCGGAGACAATAACTGAGCATGCCTATTTTTATTTTTCGGCGATAAGGCCAGGGATTATGGCAAGAACTTTGATTGCTGATCCAGGGGCTAATTTTGGCTGTTCTGCCTGGCCGACAAGCCCGGCATTTAATGCTTTTGGTAATCAGTATAATGTTACCCTTGCTGGTGATTACCCGGAAGATATATATCGTTTTTTCGGTGGATTTGTGTATCATTCAAAAGATAGAAAAGAGCCATATTATGGTATCTATGCGTCAATGGCAATGGTTATTCCGAAAGGCTCGTATGCGAACAGGGTAGTTGCTCCCCTGACGGAACCGCTAATTGAAGTTAATGGCCGAGAATTTTATATATTTGAGGCCGGTGCTCCAACCCAGGGCGTAATTTATGAAGTTGGACAGCCTCTGGGAATTGGCGGATTTGTTTTTCCCGCGATCAGTGATATTAATTGCACAAAAGAGATCGTTTTTCCCGATGGTAAAAGCGTGCTTTCAAAGGGCTCGAGCAATAAAATCGGCCTTTTAAAAATGAGCCCCAATGTAGTTATGGCTGATATCCCTGGAGTTTACACAATAAAAGAGCATTGCTGGAAAGATGATAAAACAGGAGATGTGCTGGGAACAACTGATGGGTCGTATCATATTTATGTAGATGATAAAAGCACAAAGAAATATTTTCAGGTGCGAACTGATCAAATGCCTTGTTTTGATGCACTTAAAGGACTGTTGATAGAAGCAATAATATCAGAGGAAGTGACGAATCCGAGGATCACCTATTCCATAGTTATGCCGGGTAATGTTATGGATGAGGGTGTGCTTGCTCTGAAGGATTATAAAGGAAAATACCGCTTCCGGCCTTCTGAATTTAATGCCCAGTTTCCTAATTATGATTTTGGCGTTTTAAATTATAAACAGTTTGGCGATAAGGGAAGTTTTTCTCCTCCGTTTAATAATGATTTTAACCCGAGTGAAACAGAGCTTATTGATCTTGTAATGATGACTTTTTTTCTTGAGGCAATAAATAAAAAAACAGGGAAGCCGGTTTATGATGTTGCTACTGTAATGTTAAGAGGAAATAGGGTTTTTATGACAGAGTATAATCAATGAAAATTTATCTGATAAAACATTGTTGGTTGTTTTTTGCTTTAATTATGGGATGTGCGCTTCTGCCGCTTGCTGCATGTTCAGTAAATATTTTTGCCGCTACCCGGCAGGAGCCTGTTTTTACCGGAACATTGATTCAAGAAAAGTGCGTTCAATGTCATGGGTTAGAGAGGATAACGCAATATCGTTTAATAGGATGGCGCTGGGAGGTAATTGTCGATCGGATGAGCAATAAAAAAGAGGCAGGGATAAGCAAAAAAGACTCAGAACAGATTACAACGCTTATCAAGAATAACTATACCATAGAGAATAAAGAACTGTTTAACAATCTATGTGTGGGCTGCCATCAATATCTTAAAAATGAGGAATTGCTGCAGGCAAAGAAAACTCCTGATGGATGGAGCAGGGCCATTGAACGGATGAGAAGAAAATATTCTTTTTTGATAGGTAAAGAGGAAGCAGAGCTTCTTAAGAGTTTTTGGGGTAATGAGCAGAACAATCCTAATATTAAAAAAGCTGATAAACGAACACAGCTATTAGCAGTACTTGAAAGTAAATGCCTGCGTTGTCATACTCATGCGTTTTTGTTTGGTGCGGAGAAATCAAAAGCTGCCTGGAAAGCTCTGCTTAAGCGCAAACATGAAAAATATAAATACTGGTTAAATAAACAAGATATACAGATGATAGAGACTTACCTGTTGGATGATAGTCGTTTTCTATTTGATGGGTCTAGCAAGAAGCAATAGAGACAAAGATTAGCTTATCAGGTTGGCGGCAAAAAAAAGGCAAAAAAATACTTATTGACAAGCAGGTATCCCATGGTATGCTGTAAAAAGAAGGAATAGAGTAGTTTGTTGCCGTAAAGGGAGAACAGCGAGCCTTTACGGTTTTTTATGTTTAAGCTGAAAAGAAAGAAATAATATGAATAATGTAACACAAGAAAATAATCAAAATGTCCCTAGTTTTTACGGAATGGGTATTGCTCCGAGGATTCTGGACATTCTTGATAGCTTTAAATTTACGGTGCCAACGCCGATTCAATCACAGACGATCCCTCTGGCTATTGAAGGAAAGGATGTTGTTGGCATTGCCCAGACTGGCACAGGAAAGACCCTTTCATTCGCTATACCAATGATACAGAGTTTGGCCGCGAAAAAAGGTACAGGGCTTGTTCTTGCTCCAACGCGGGAATTGGCTATCCAAATTGAAGAGGCTTTTCGGCCGATTGTCTCCGTATTTAAACTGGAGGCTGTTTGCCTTATCGGCGGAGCGCCTATGGAACCGCAGTTAAAAGCGCTCAGGCGTAATCCACGCGTAATCATTGCTACGCCAGGCAGGCTTATTGATCACATGAGTAATTGGAATGTTCTGCCTCAGGAAGTTGAGATGCTGGTGCTTGATGAAGCGGACCGCATGTTGGACATGGGGTTTTTACCTCAGATAGAGATGATTTTAGGGCATCTGCCCAAAGAGCGGCAGACTATGCTGTTTTCCGCGACAATGCCAAAAGAGATAGTTGGGATTGCGGCAAAATATATGCAATTGCCGGTATCAGTTGAGATCGCGCCATCTGGGACAATGGCAGATAATGTGACTCATGAATTATACATTGTTAAGAAAAGTGCTAAGACGCAGCTTTTGCGTCAGGTGCTTAGTCAATACCATGGCCCAGTGCTTTTGTTCTCGCGCACTAAACATAATGCGACACGTCTGGCAAGAGATATCAGGAAAATGGGGCATCGAGCGTCAGAGATACATTCCAACCGTACGCTCGATCAGCGCCGGGCAGCTTTGGAAGGATTTAAATCCGGAAAATACAAGGTGCTGGTAGCCACAGATATCGCTTCTCGAGGCATTGATGTTACTGGTATAGAATTAGTTATTAACTATGATATACCTGATGATGCTAGCAATTATGTGCATCGCATCGGACGCACGGCTCGCGCCGGGCAAAAAGGACATGCAATATCTTTTGCCATGCCTGATCAAAAACGTGATGTCGAGGATATTGAAAAACTGATCAATGCTACTTTGCCGGTTTCCAGGCATCCTAAGGTCATGACCGAGGAATTCACCTCAGAAACTAAAGCCAGTCCTCAGTATAAAAAGAAGACAAAACGTCCATTTCGTCCGCGTCGTAGATAGAGCTACTTTTCTATTATCAGCCAGGTGTATAATAATGTCCTATCTAGTCCTAGTTTGTCCCGTTGATTTTCAAAAAACTTATGGTATACTTCTAAAAGGTGAAAAAATTGTTTATGGGGGGGAATCGCAGCAAACAGCCT
>JAGLQQ010000176.1 GCA_023136735.1 Candidatus Omnitrophota bacterium
GGAGAGGATTTTATCCAAGCAGCTTTAAATACTCTGCTCAACAGCATGTGCCTGAAATAATAATTTAGTAAAATTCTCAACAATAATACCCAGTCCTATAGCAATTTTTTGCGTTGACTTTACTTTGATTAACTTATTATTTTTCCCTAATATTGCTTTTAAGCCTTTACTGCTCATGCCGATTTTTGCCGAGAACTGATCAATGCTAAGATGATGTATCTCAGCATATTTTTTGACCATATCTCCCAATAATTTAGGATTAGGAACCAAGCTGTTTTCCATTCCCATTTTAACACTTTTATTGGTTTGAGCCATAGGATTATGCTTACTATATTCAACTTCTAATGGATTGACCCTATCCAACCAATCCAGGCTAGCTTTTAAATAATTGTTTTCTATTACCTGTGTTACATTAAAATGATCCTGCTGGAAGTGGAAAAATAAAGCAGCCAGAATCTCAAGTTCCATATACCCATTAGCAGACATCGCGGCTTCAAAGTTCTCTATCCGGCATTTTACCCGCAAACTTCTTAAAAGCCCGTAAAACCGATTAAATGTGATACCCTCATTTTGCTGCTGTAACAACTGGAACACCTTTTCAAGGTTATATTCATCATTTTCTTTTGCTACTTTAAGAATCAACCTCTCCTCTCTAAATAGAGCCCCAAAATCCGGCATTACCCATGCCGAAAAGCAGCCTGCATTCAAAGCCTCAACAAAAAACACACTCCCATTCTTGAGATTTTCCGGCTTTAAATAATTGAATTTTTTTGAATATATAAAGGAAATGATATCGGAATTTTCCAATTTCCCCTCATCAGCATATCGTTTAATCTCAGCAATAGGAGCATCCGATCTCATTGACTCAAGCAGAAAAAACTGGGCTGATAACCTCATAATATGCTCAACTGGAATATAAAGGATCTTTTCCCTTTTGGCAAAAAGATTTACCTTTTTACCGCTATGCAGATATTCCTTATCGTTTACATCAACTAAATTTCCCTGTTTATTTACCTTAATGGTTGCTAAAACAGCCTTTTCTCCTTCTTTTGTTTTTATAAATATCTCGATAGCCCCGTCCTTCACATCCCTGCTCATAAAAACGTTTTCGTTTTTAAGATAATAATATAATAAGCTTTCCGAGTGTATACTAAAACGCCATCGTATTTTACCCGCGTCCAGATAAAAGATTCCGCCTTTATTGTGAATATCTCTGTTTGAAAATATATTTTTTATACGCAGGAATGCAGGAATGATTTCATATACCTCCACATAATATTTGTCCTCAGGATATATTTGGCCATTGTTATAGATAATCTTGCCCTCTAGAAAATTGATACTGCCGATAAGCTCTAAACGCTGATCACCGGAATACCGCAACACATCAATTTTATGAAAATAACCGCGTATTAGTATTTTCTCTTCCATTAAATCCCGGTAATAATATCCCTCTTTCCCTGGGTAAAAACTAAATCTGCGGCCTAAAAAATTAAAAACGAATTTTACTGTTTTTTTGTTTCCTACTTTATTTACTTTCGCGCTTATTCGTTTTTCAAATATAGGCTCTTTCTTGTGCTGCTCTTGCACATAACGGATGTTTGCCCGCATACGCGATTGCGCCTCTTGAGGGTGTCTGTTTATCCAATCCAGCAAGCTCTTGCTGTGCTTTTTACGCGCAAAGGAAACAAAAGCACGCAAAACTCTGTATTCTTTATGTACAATATATGGATCTGTTAAATGCGCTCCTCTGGCAACAAAAATTAACATCTTTTTAAAATCAATATACGCCTCATTACCTTCAAATAAATATCTTTGATTTTCATCACCAACCAGAAAAATCCTTGTTTTATTAAAAGTCGCCAGATGAGTTACCCGGCTTTTGGCAATCACTTCATATATCTTCAGATCAAAATCACCGGCCTTACCCTGAAGAATCCGATACGTGCTTAAATTAGCTACAAGCTCATAGGCATGCATATATGGTTCAAAAGATATAGAGCTTATCTCAAGGGAAGGGCTCAGACAGGATTTCGCCTTAATAGGTAAATCAGCGGCCTGGACAATATTTAGAAGCAACATTGTCTGCAAAAGCAGGAAAACTATAGTATCTAATATAATCTTTTTCATGCCGGGGTTAGCTCAGCTATTTCTCCTATTTTGCGAATCATATCAATTATTTTTTAATACAATATTTTCAAAAGTATACCCTATTTCTATGCTTTCTGCAAACAAAACAAGGATTCCCCAACTCCTAGAAAGGATTGAAGACAGTAGACTTATGAAAATACAACAATTTTTTTTACAATAAATCAAATAAAGAACAATTTAAAAGCTAATTTAAGCTCAATTTTGCCAGATTTTACCAAAAAATAATTATAGACATAGCGTTTAAAGATTGACTCCTTTCTGTCAACCTATTTCAGGATACCACATTAGCTACTACCCCCACATTCACTCACCGATTACCCCCCTATACCTATTTTCTATAAAATAATGTTTTCTATGCTATAATAAGAAGTGCTTTACTCTAATAATTTTAAGGAGTTTTTATGAAAATAGCTTTAATCTCGCCTATTGCGTGGAGGACTCCGCCTGTTCATTATGGTCCGTGGGAAAATGTTGTTTCTTTGCTTTGCGAAGGGTTGATTAAAAGAGGCATTGACGTAACTTTGTTTGCCACTGGGGACTCTGTAACTGCCGCAAAACACAGCTTTGTATGCGAACGTGGATATGAAGAAGATAAAACTGTCGAACCTAAAGTTTGGGAAGCTCTTCATATATCTGAGGTTTTTGAGCGGGCCGACGAATTTGATATTATTCATAATAATTTTGATTTTCTTCCGATAACTTATAGCGGTCTAGTTGATACACCGGTGCTCACTACGATACATGGATTTTCTTCTTCTGTGATTCTGCCTGTTTACGAAAAATATAATGCTCAAACATACTATGTTTCGATTAGTGATTCTGATCGCAGCGATAAACTTGATTATGTTGCAACTGTGCATCACGGAATTAACCTTAAACAATTTACATTTAAAAATGATATCGGTGATTATTTGTTGTTTTTTGGCCGGTTTCATCCTGACAAAGGTGCAAAAAAAGCAATTGAGATTGCTAAAACATTTGGTAAAAAATTAATAATGGCAGGCATAATTCAGGATCAAGAATATTTTGATAAAGAGGTCGCCTGTCATTTAAATGACGATATAACTTATGTCGATAGTGTTGGTCCTAAAGACCGCGACGAATTATTGGGTAATGCGTATGCTTTGCTCCATCCGATCTTTTTTGAAGAGCCCTTTGGACTTTCTGTAATTGAGTCTATGGCGTGCGGTACTCCTGTTATTGCTTTTAATAAAGGCAGCATGCCGGAGTTGATTGAGTCGGGTAAAAATGGATTTCTTGTTAACAACATTAACGAAGCAGTCCTCGCGCTTGGTAAAATCAGTGAGATAAATAGACAGGACTGCCGAAAAACAGTAGAGGATAAATTTTCAGTTGAGATTATGGTTGATAATTACATAAAGGTATATGAGCAAATTATTAACAGCACAAAACGAGAAGATAAACGTCCATGGGGTTATTATAAAGTACTTGCCGAGGAGGGTGACCACAAGGTTAAGAGAATTGTTGTTTTTCCATCCGGTGAGCTGAGCCTGCAAAGACACAAACGCCGTAGTGAACATTGGCAGGTCATAAAAGGTGAAGCACTTGTAACGCTTGATGATAAACAAATAATTGTTAAAACAGGTGAAAGCATTGATATTCCTTGTGGTAGTAAGCATCGAGTTGCAAATGTGTCAGATAAAGAAATTGCTTTTATCGAAATTCAACTCGGGAGTTATTTTGGCGAAGATGATATTGAAAGATTTGAAGATAAGTATGGGAGGGCATCTTAATGATGATCGACAAAGCTGTGACCCGTTATAAAGTAAACCCAATTCTCACCAAAGATGATGTTCCCTATCCTGTCGCTACAGTGCATAATGCGGGAGTTGTTAAATATCAGAATAAATATATTATGTTATTTCGTTCTCATTTATTAAACGGACGGTCGGTTATAGGGATAGCGCAGAGTGTTGACGGTTATGATTTTAAAGTTAAACCCGAACCATTTTTAATGCCCTCGAGCGTTTCAAAATTTGGGGAATATGAAGAATATGGTCTCGAGGATCTTCGTATTAGTAAAATAGATGATGATTTTTTGCTCACGTACAGCGCTTATTCCAGACATGGTGTCCGGATCGGACTTGCTAAAACAAAAGATTTTGAAACAGTAGAGAGAATAGCATTAATCACTCAAGCTGATTTGCGAAATGTTGTGATATTTCCCCAAAAAATAAAGGGACAATATGTCCGGCTCGATCGACCACATTCCGAAATTTCGAAATGGTCAATTTGGATATCATATTCTCCGGATTTAGTTCATTGGGGTAATTCCAAATTGTTAATAAAACCAGAGCCATACCATTGGGATGAAATGAAGATCGGACCAGGGGCCACGCCGATTAAAACGGATAAAGGCTGGCTTAATATTTATCATGGCGTTTTCAATACAATGACTGGTGCAGTATACCGGCTTGGAGTTGCCCTTCATGACTTAGATGACCCTTCGATAATTATCGGAGTTTCTGATCAATGGATACTTCAGCCAGAAGATCCATGGGAGATAACCGGTTATGTATCTAATGTCGTTTTTACCTGCGGTGCGGTGCCAGAAAATGATGGAACAGTCAAAATTTATTGGGGTGGAGCTGATACCGTTATGTGTGTCGGCGAAGCAAACATAAATGAGTTAGTGTCACTGTGTATTAATAATCCTCGAAAACCTTTATGATCAGGAGAAGATAATGTCAGTTTGCAATGTTAAAAAAATCAATAAGATCTTTAAACCAGATCCAAAACGGGTTATTACAAAAGCACATATTCCTCATGGTCAGGGACGTATAAAGAAAATTATAACACGAGTTTTAAAGCTCTCTGATAAAAAGGCCAAGCAGACATTAGCCAAAGTGATGGCAGATTTTTCCCATAGACATAAAAACCTATTAGGCTCACTTGATAAACATTACAATGAAATAAAAAGTTACATCCCGAAGAATATACAAATAAATGACACTAAAAGATTACTTTTAGGTGCTTATTTCACTTTAGAATATTCTGTTCAGGCTGCGGCATTCTTTAACCCATCTATTATTGAGCATCCCGATCAGAGTGACTTGCCTAAAGGAAGCATGCGTTTTATTATAAGTTTTCGTTCCGTTGGTGAAGGCCATATTTCCTCGGTAGAATTTAGAAGCGGAGTAATTAATAAAAAGGGTGACTTTAGTTTTGATAAGGTCAGTCCATATGTTGAAAGAGCAACGACCGTAAGTAATCCTGTTTATGCCAAGAAATCGTTCTTTTTTAAAATGGCAGAGTTAGGAGTTAAAAATAATTTTTCAACTCTTATTGCTAGTCAATTGCAGAAGCATTTTTCGCTTTCTGACTTAAAGGCTGTATTGCGTATATCATCGAATAAAGTCAATTCTGATGATGCCGAAACAATACTCTGGCTGGCTATGTCAAACTATGAATTACACTTTAAACTGGAGCAGGAATTATCCGAAAGAATTATTTTCCCTTGTTCGCAAAATGATAGTAATGGTATTGAGGACGCGCGCTTTGTTCGGTTTATTGATGATGATGGCAGCATCATTTATTACGCGACGTATACTGCTTATAATGGATTTAAGATCATGCCTCAAATATTAGTAACAAAAGACTTTCTTGATTTTAAAATAATCACTCTCAACGGTAAATTTGCGGGCAATAAAGGCATGGCTCTTTTTCCACGAAAGATAGATGATAAATATATGATGATTTCCCGCTTTGATGGTGAAAATTTATTTCTTATGTCATCAGATAATATTTACTTCTGGCCAAAGGTAGAGCTTTTGAAAGAACCTGAATATGATTGGGAATTTGTTCAAATAGGCAATTGCGGATCTCCTATTGAAACCGAAAAAGGCTGGATAGTCCTAACGCACGGCGTAGGCCCAATGCGTAAATACTGCATTGGAGCAATACTACTAGATCTAAAGAACCCAAGCAAAATTATCGGAAGTACGGTTGAGCCGATACTCGCCCCAACAGAAGAAGAACGCGAAGGCTATGTGCCAAACGTAGTCTATTCATGCGGGGCAATAATCCATCAAGGCAATTTAATTATACCCTATGCCATGTCCGATACAAATTCAGGAATAGCCACCGTGTCTGTTGATCATCTGCTAAGTGCTATGTTGAAATCAAAAAAATAAGAGGATTAGTAAATTGGATAAACATAAAATAAAAAACATTGGAAAGATTGCTGTTATTGGTAATTATATTCCGCGGAATTGCGGGATTGCTACTTTTACAACCGACTTAAGCATGGCTTTAGCTAAAGAACTTAAAATCGAACGAGATTTAATAAATATTGCTATGGATGATATTCCTAAGGGTTATGATTATCCTTCACCTGTAAAGTTTAGAGTACGGCAGAATATTCAATCTGATTATTTTTGGGCGGCGGATTATATTAATGCTCATCGATATGAAGCTGCGATTCTTCAGCACGAATATGGAATCTTTGGCGGTGAAGATGGATCCAATATTCTTCATATGTTAAAGTCTTTGAAGATGCCTGTGCTTACAAATCTGCATACAGTACTTGAAAACCCCTCAGACGGACAGCGAAAAGTAATGAATGGACTAGCGAAGTATTCTGATCGTCTGCTTGTTATGAGTAAAAAAGCATCTGATATTTTAACCCGAGTTTATGGTATTGATCGTAAAATGGTCTGTTTTGTTCCTCATGGAATACCTGATGTTTCTTTTGAGAAACAGGGATTATATAATAAACAGTTTGCATTGGAAAATAAAGATATCATACTTACTTTTGGTCTTCTTGCCCCTAATAAAGGCATTGAAAATATGATCGAGGCACTTCCGGCAATTGTAAAAAAATATCCTAATGTAACATATCTAATTTTGGGAAAAACTCATCCTCATGTATTGGATAAATCAGGAGATTCTTACCGTCATAGTTTGCAGCAATTGACCAAGAAATTAAAAATGGATAAGCATGTACTTTTTCATAATCATTTCGTAGAACTTGATACACTTGTGCACTATATTCAAACTTCAAAAATATATTCAATTCCTTATTTAAAAAAAGAACAGATAACATCAGGAACACTTGCCTATGCTTTAGGAGTAGGCGCGGCAGTTGTTTCGACTCCGTTCTGGCACGCAGAAGAGCTATTGGCTGATGGTCGGGGATGTCTTGTGCCATTTAATAATTCAGCAGCTATGTCAAAGACCATCAATGAGCTATTGGCTAATGATAAAAAACGTGAATCAATGAGAGTTAAGGCATATAAACATTGCCGAAATATGATATGGGAAGAGGTCGCCAGGCAGCATTTTGATATAATTTCCGATATAAACAAACGAAAATCTTTAGATAACTTAAAAGATGTTGTTTGGGAATATCATAAAATATTTAATGAACTACCTGAAATCAATTTATCTCATTTGAGAACTTTATCAGATAGCACTGGCATAATTCAACATGCTAAATATACAACACCGAATCTTCATCACGGTTATTGTGTTGATGATAATGCCCGCGCATTGATCGCAACTGCAATGTATTATTCATTGCGTAAAGATAAAACTGTATTACCTTTACTGCAAACATATTTGGCATTTTTGTATTATGCATTTAATGAAGAAACCGGCAGGTTCCGTAATTTCATGACTTATGATCGTCGTTGGCTTGAAGAAACCGGCAGTGAAGATTCTCATGCCCGCTCTCTTTGGAGTTTGGGTGTTATAGTTAAAGAAGCTCCAGATGATTCAATTCGCAACATTGCCATGCTTTTATTTAAAGAGGCCCTGCCTGCAATGAAACCCTTTACTTCGCCAAGAGCATGGGCCTTTGCGATACTGGGGCTGCAAGCATATCTGGCTGTTTACGAAGGGGATACCGATGCCTGTAATATGCGAAATCTTTTGGCCAATAAAATATATCAGTTGTTTAAAAATAATGCGACTGATCAGTGGCCGTGGTGTGAAGAAAAGGTAACATATGCCAACGCTATTTTACCACACGCGTTAATTGTCGCAGGGCAATGGGTGCCAAATTTAGACATGTATGCAATGGGTATAAAATTACTGAGGTGGTTATTGAAAGTTCAAACAGCTCCAGAGGGACATTTGTCATTAATCGGCAATGATGGATGGCTCGACAAACAAGGTAATCATTCCAAATTTGGTCAACAGCCAATCGAAGCCATGAGTTTGATAAATGCGTGTTTAAATGTTTATATCAGCACAGGAGAAAAAAACTGGCTTCAAGAAAGTGAAAGATGCCTATCATGGTTCATGGGGCAGAATGATCTGCAAACCCCAGTATATGATTATAAAACCGGCGGTTGCGGTGATGGAATAGAAAGTTATGGAGTCAGCGCAAATCAAGGCGCGGAATCCACATTGGCTTGGTTGGTCTCATTGATCAAAATGTACACAGCAATGGGAATACAGGTGGAACAAGAGGTTTGTTGAGCTTATGAGATAATTTAATAGAAGCCGTCAGTAAAGAACTTAAAGAAATCCCCTCTGCCAACAAAAAGCTTGTAGAGATGACTGATCAAAAACGAAAATACTAAAGAGGACAATCAAAAGGTTCTTAAAAATATTTTTTATTTCCCCTCTCGAATAAAAAATATCTAAATAGACTGAAGAATAAATATTGGAGTTTTTTGTTCCTTAATACTGTGCGGCGTTTGAACGCTTATTGCTTCGAGGAGGGGGGAGGATCATCAAAATTTAGTATTCTTTTTTCATCTATTTGTACTTTTAATAGTGATTCTAAAATTTTTTGTGCTGTTTGAAAGGTTCTATTTAAACTCATAAGGCGGTCATTACCCAAACCTTCACTTATAGTGATTGCCGCTTCCGAAAGGACACGGTTCATTTCTTCCTGTCTTCATTTGAATCCTCCACCGTAATATATTTTAACAAATTAATTGGCA
>JAGLQQ010000177.1 GCA_023136735.1 Candidatus Omnitrophota bacterium
AAAATCGCACTTCCCTGCAGACCCAATGTCATAAAAGGGAACAGAAGCGGATCAATAAAAACCAAGAGACAGGAGCTAGGAAAACAAGTATACGCGCCTGTTTTTAAAACAACGCGTTTTTCCATATTATTAAACCTTTTTACGTCTTTAAATACAACCCTCGCTCGTTCATCACTTATTAGGCTTAGCGTATAGACGATGCTAAATATTGCCAGTATATCGTCATATTTACCTTTCCCATGTTTTCTCAGCTCCGCATAAAGAGAAATTAACGCCGGAACTGCCACTTTTACGTCCTTCTTTTCATATTTTTCAGAGATATAAGATTTATTGAATATGTTATAAGCGTCCATGCGGGTACTCAAGGATGAACTATTATCTACCATCACCGCTATTAATTTCCTAATTTCCGGATCACTATTTTTTGGAATTGATGCCATAATATCATTATAATTTATTATCGGCACTTGACTGGAGGCGCAAGCAGTAACAAGGACTCCTAAAACAATAACGCTCGCGGCTGTTTTTTTAAAAGCCGGTATTGTCAAGATAAGCTTGACGGCCTTCCATAAGATACTCCCCAAGATAAATACTAAGCTTACCGGTAAAATTCCCCAAGCAGCAATACCCAAAACAATCCCTGCCGAAATCAATGAATATGCGAAAATAGAAGCAGTATTTCTCCTACTCAAAAATTTTGATATTCCGAGCAGGGTCATTGTGGTAATAATAGTTTTTTCAAAAAAACCTATTATTTTGTTTATGCCCTCTATCCCTCGAATTATTGCTTTGAACGGCTGGCTTGCCGTCAAAGCTGACAAAAAAATCTCTCCGGGGAAATGATTTGCCGAATGCGACTGTTTTTCTGATAACGCATTATTTAACTCACCCTCGAGCGCGGGAATTAAAATAACTGGACCTATTACCTTTACATGCTCTTTTTTAAACGCCTGTTGAAATTGCGCCGCAGAAATAGCAATATGGGGAGAAAGAAAATTTTCTTTATGGCTGGAACATACTTCCCCTATGCCGGCCCAGGACGCATCTAGCAGTAAAAACAGTTGGATTAAAACAAAAATAATTACTCTCGTCCAGCCTCCTTTAAAAGCTTTTGAAATATTCACGATAAAACTTCCTTTGTCTTTATAATTTTATTAAAAATAAACAAAATACAATAAAATTTACCATCAATTTTATAAAATTGCAACTTTTTCTTGTAAAATACAAGAGGGATCAGCAGGGGATTTGGACAAAAAGAGAAGTATAAGGAGAAAGATTGTTTCTCCTTATCGGCGTACTTGTACTTCTATGCGAAAGGAAGAGGTACCCAAGGAGAAACCATAAGGGTTTCTCTTTGGAGAGCAAAGCCGATAGTGCTTTCGCCTGAAGGCGAATAGCAACGGAGACTGCACTTCAGTGCAGCGCAGTGCTTAAGCGATGTGACATTCCACTCGCCCCGACCAATTCAAAGAGATTGCTAACACAGCAGTCTCTTTTGTTTTATGACGATAAATCAATAAATCCTCACGAAGTCTCCATTAAAACTGAGCTACTGAGCATTACTGCGTATTTATACGAATTATGCTGTATTTTGATGAATTATAGTCATTATTTAGTCACCAATATTAAATCTACTGATAAATTATAATATTGTGAGAGTAATCCATAACTGTAAGCCCCGGCCTTGTAAAATCACTAATTATAAGGTATACTTTTTTGCTTAAAAGCAAAAAATTATTATAACTATTGAAAACAGAAGGTGTTAACAGGGGTAGTAAAGGAAAAATAAATGTTTAGAGCGTTAAAAACAAAAATACTAGTAAGAGCTATTTGCATGATGGTAATCCAGGTTTTTTTATTTATGGATGTATGTGGAGCAAAAGGTGTGTTATCTTCAATTCCTATTGGAAAAAATCATCTTGCGCCGGCAATCGCGATTAATAATATACAACTACTTCAACGGTTTAGTTTGTCAAATAACTTTGATGTAGAAACCGCAAAGCAAGCCTTGCAGGTAGTTGTAGACGCGCAAACACAATCGCTTAAGTATAAAGGCATTAAATTAGCAGTTAATAATGCGTTAAAATCTGTAGGCAGTGTTTCTGTTGTGATTACTGCGGAGAATGGTAATTATATAAGGATAAGCATTCCCGATGCCAGGCAGATTAATGATGAAAAAATTATGCAGGCAATATATCGAAGATATGTTGCTAAGTTGTATGCGGTAGGTATAGCTTTAGGTAATGGGCCGGCAAACAATCTTTATGTAGATGTTGTTGATGAGTTTGACCAGAGACAAGCAGATATTGAAAAAGCGGTAATTGGCAGTATCCGGCAATATTTTGATGATTCAGGTGAGTGCTTATTAGGTAAAGTTGGTATTGACGGAGCAATCGAAATACTTCCAAAGCCGAAAGACTTTATTCCTCACCAAGGATATGGTTTGTTTGACTGGGTAAGAGACCATTATGGCCCAAATGAAGAATATGGTATAAATTTTAAATCAAATTGGGTGCAGGGAGAGAAAATGGTAACCTTTGCCATTGATATCGGCGGGACAACAATGAAACCGTCTATTTATGTAGGTGATCAAGACTGGACATATAGTCCTTTATTTTTTGCAGATGACAATCTCCTGGCATCTAGGCCGACATTTGAATATCGTGAAGGAGATAGCGGAGAGACTTTAGATCTTAGAATAGAAAGATATGTACTGGATATAAAAGCAGAGATTGAGAATAGCGGTCTTACAGTCAATGGTGTGTTTATTAATATTGCCGGAGTTCCGGATTATTTAAATGATAGAATGGCCAGTGTAGGAGCGAATGCGCGGGCATTTCCACAAAAAATGATTGGCAATGAGGATGAAAAAGCAGCGATACATAGAAACATGGATAACGCAGGCAGGTTTGTGACGACATTACTTAGAAAATTAAGGAAAGAAGGAATAGTTTTTGCTTATGGTAATGATATGATTGGCTGGGCTAAGTTTATTGCTTACTTGGCTGATCTTAGAACCGGCGTAATAATGCTTGACGGCGCCGGCAAGGGATTGAGACAAATGAAAGATGGGGTGACGATAAAAGGAGCAAATGAATTCGGCCATCTTGTTTATGATGTATCGGAATTAGTAGCATCATATTCCCCCGACTCGCCGGCAGGTTCTTTTGAAGACTGGGCAGGGTCAGAAAGATCAATATTGCGAACAGCTCAAGAGATCGGACTTTCAGATAAAATCGCGACGCTGCTAGGGATCAACGTGAAAGATATACAGAGTAAGCATATAGGTGATGCTGCGGCAAACATGCATCCTAAAACAGGTGAAGAACTTGGGCCGGAACAAGCAGAAATAAAAAATCCTGCCATAAAAGTATGGGATATTATGGCCGAAAGAGAAGCTCAACACATTATTTTAACGTATGAATTAACCGGGGCAACAGAATATGCTATCGGCGGTGGGTCTTTTGGCGGGAAAACCGGGCCAATAAGACAGGAACTCACAGAAAAATATGTTAAACAATATTGTAAAGATCTGGGAATTAAAAAAGAAATAAAGATTACTTTAGTACAAGCTGTTTCTGCAGCGCCTGGCGCGGCTTTAGCATCAGCGGATATGGTTAGATCGATATCTCTGGGAGTTTCAGGAGAACAGATTATTGACCAACATCTTAAGCTTGCTGATAGAGATAGAGTTATAGATTTCGTCAATGAGGTTACTAAAGGCATTAGTATCCAAAGAGAAATAACAAAGATAGGCAGTGAGAATCTACATTTAGAGGCTCTATTGCAAGCCGGCAGGAATCCCACGCTTGAAGAAAAGTTGAATGAGAACAGAGGTAGACTTGTGGAGCTGAAAGAGAAGAAAATTAAGCTATTTGATTATTTGGGAGAAATTAAATTAGTAGGGGGCAGGGATACTGTTGAGATAAAAAAATGGCTAATGGCAAAGCTTTACGCGTTTATAGAATTAGAGAAAAAAACTGGGTTATTAGTTTACACAATGAATAGAGCGAAAAGTTCACCAGAAGAAATCGCTAAATTAAAAAGGGAATTGCCAGCTTTACAGTTTAAGTTTGAAGAGGTACTAAGTGAATTGAAGAATATGTGTAAGGTTCTTGATGTAGAGTTAACTTTATTTGGGCGGGCAAACTTAATTAAAAATGTTTTATTGAAGCAAGATGTGATAGTGCTAAAACAGTCCATTGAAACAAATCTGGCTTTGGAAGCTTCGATTTAAGGCCAATAATAGCAGGAAAAAGTAGTGTGTTCTTTATCACGCGTAGTAAACATCAGTGAAAGATTGATACGGAGGACTCTGAAGGAGTAAAACGCAGCAAATGCAATGAGATACGTGTCTGTAGTAGACAATATGGTGAAATATTCGGGTTATGCCAGAGAAAATACAGCGCGACATTTTAAAAGGGGATTTAAACACTGTAAGAGTGCTCTTGGGGCATAAAGACATCAAAATGACACAAAGATATTCTCACTTATCGCCGGACTACCAAAAACGAGCAGTAGAAGTGTTAGTAAGTCAAAATATTACCCAAAAAGACACCAATACAGTCATTTCTGAAAAAGTAGTATTAGTCAAGAGAAGAGCTTCCTATCTAAGCCACGAGTAAAGCATCACTTATAAAGGCATAATCCTATTTAATAATACTCTGAACTCTTCGTTTATAGCGAAGAGCTCTTAATATTAGAAAACAAGTTGTTGAACGGAAAAATTTAAACTATAATATGAAGCTCCCCCGAGCTATGGTTCGACTTCGCTCACCATCCTGAGCCAGTCGAAGGAAAGCCCGAGGTTTTTGAGCGGAATCCCGCAGATTTGCTTTTATACCCGACTTTAAAGCCGGAGTTTTAAAAGCATGCGGGATAAAAGAATTGAAACCAGGTGGTTGAAACTTATGGGGCAGAGTCATTTATTAAGTTATTTCTTACCCTTATTCTGCATATCTGAGGCGCCCGCCTTAGCGAGCATTTCTCTGGCGTGATTGATGGCAATGGGGCTTTCTTTTTCAGCGCTCATCATTTTGGCAAGTTCTTTAACCCTTATTTCATTTTCAAGATACTCTATGGTTGTAATAGTTCGGTTGTCTTTAACATTTTTTACTACTTTGTAATGAGCGTCGGCGAAACTGGCTATTTGCGGTAGGTGTGTGATGAGGATAACCTGACGGCCGAGAGAAAGTTCTTTTAATTTGCGCCCGGTTATGGTGCCGAGCCGGCCGCCTATTTGGGCGTCTATTTCATCGAATATAAGTACGGGTATGAGATCAACTTCTATGAGGGCTTTTTTCAGCGCCAGCATTACCCTCGCGGCTTCTCCAGAAGAAACTATATCGGCCAGCGGTTTAAGGCTTTCTCCGGCATTAGGGCTTATATAAAATTCTACAGAATCACAGCCATCCTGTTTTAAATCTATTTTTTTAACGCGGCATTCGAATTCTACTCGTTTTATACCAAGGTCTTTAAGTTCTTTTTCTATAGTTTTTTGAAGAGTGGAAGCTGTTTTTTTACGCCGTTTAGATATTTTATCGGCGGTTTTTTCAAGTTCTTCTTGGATAGAGGTGATTTCTTTGTGCAGGCTAGCTGTGTTGTGTTCTAAATTTGACATAAGTTCGTATTTTTCTTTTGCCTCTTCGTAGAATTTGCGGGCATCTTCTAAAGCCGGCCCATATTTGCGTTTTATCGTGTAATAAATATCATAGCGGGAATTAATGTTCTGAGTGGTTTCAGTGTCAAAATAAAGGCTGTCGCGGTAATCGGTTAAATTGTTTAAAAGCTCATCGGCAGTTTCCTGAAGGGTGATTACTTGCTCCATAAAAGTTTTGGTACTTTCATCAATGTTAATGAGATTTTTCATAGGGCCAAATGTCCCGCGTATGGTTTCATTGATACCTGTCTCATCATTTTCCAGCATACCTATAACAGCGTTTAAGTTCTCGTATATTCTTTCGCGATTATTAAGTTTTTTTTGTTCCGATAAAAGTTCTTCATATTTTGCTTCCTCGAGGGGAACACTACTCAGCTCTTTTATTTGATATTCGAGGGTGTCGAGCTCCTTCTCCCGCGATTCGTCCATTTCTTTTAATTCGAATTGTTTTTTTAGGAGCTCGCTGTAATTATGATAATCTTTTAGATAAGATTCTTTTAAGGTATCAATGTCACTTAAGCGGTCAAGCATTTTTATATGCGATTGGGCGGAAAAAAGAAGCTGATGGTCCTGCGGGCCGTGAAAATCCACAAGATTATCTCCAAGCTTTTTTAGCTGTGTTAAAGTGGCGGTAAAGCCATTTATTTTTATTCTACTTCTGCTGTCAGGAAGATAACAGCGGTTTATTATCAGCTGGTTTTCTTCGTTAAAATATTCTAAAAAAGCGTCATATTCACACAGAGATTTTTCCTGTATTTCAAAAATAGCTTCTACAGTGCAGGGCAGCTTCGGATTGCGCACCAAAGAGGTATTTACTCGTTCCCCCAAAACGAAGCGAAGGGCATCAATTAAAATAGATTTTCCTGCTCCTGTTTCGCCAGTCAGAATATTTAAGTGCCGGTGAAAATCGATAGTAATTTTATCTATCAGTCCAATATTTTGTATAGTAAGTTGTGATATCATAAACAGCATTATAACAAAGATAACTTTAACGAGCAATATTAAAGAACCGAACTATTTTGGTCCATTCTTAACTTATTCACATTATTTAATTATTGCTGCAGAATTCTATGGGCGTGAGCCCATAGATGATTGCCTTTGATTATCCGCCAGTTTCCACCAAAAAGATAGGCGGACAAGTGTTAGGCGGATGTTACGCCGAAGGCGAAACGTGAAGATGCTATGGGTGTAAACCCATAGAGCTTCACTAATAAACCCATATTTTCTAATAAAGGGAACTATAGAAAGGAACTGGGGGGTAAAAATAGTAAGGAGTAGGGGGGCACCTCCAAAGTACAAACTTAAAGCTTCTTGGTTGTGTGCTTTAAATTTGGACCACCGCCGAAAAGGCAGTCCAGCCAGTGGCAATATCAACAATATCGAGGGTAAAAGCATATCGGCCTAGTAAAGAAGTACCGCAATGGATAACAGTATCAGCTTCAACAAAACCAGGACGGGATTCGTCCCATTGATTAGTTTTAAGTGGGATATGCTTTTTTAAGAGAGTGCCGGGTTTAGTTATTGAACGGCCGTGAGATTTATACTTTAAACGAACTGGTTGAAGCAAACGGTCGATTGTAGCCGGAGATATTTTCAGCAATACTTTAATAACAGGTAGAGATAAAGGAGTAAACTCCTAAGCATAAGCAGGCAGCCATAAAGGGAGTATGGCTTTTAGGCGTTTTGAACAGGGCAGATGAGCATTGAACCAAATGATTTTGAAGGGTTGGATTATCGCAGATTTATTGTAAACTGAGGGTTTACCTCGTTTTTCAAGCTTGGGGGCTTGCTAAAACGTTTAAACTTTCTTAAAACTCGTATGGCGTATTTTCTGTGGTAGCCGCAGTTTAGACAGAACTCATCAAGGGTTTTAGACTTTTGCTTGCGGTAACCTCTTTTATAGCGTAAAGATATAGATCCTAGATATTCCATTCTAGCTCCTGGACTCATAATATAATACTCCTGATAAGGATTATATCCTGGGTAACATTTAATATGAGTCAATTCGTAGTCAATTCGTATAACAAAAAAAATTGCAAATTCTTTCCTAATAGGGTACACTTTACTGCTTCTTTAATCATCTTAAAATCTGCTTACTCTGGGAAGAGGGAGAGTCGATTATGAATATATTACGAAACAAAAAGAAAACAGTTTGGGCGCAATTAATTGTATTTATTATTGCGCAAACGTTTATTTGTCTTAACCTATCGTGGGCTTTCAGCGAGGGTTATGTTCATCAACCTGAATCTTTTGATAAAGCCACACTCTCTCCACATTTAGAAATAAATACGATTCATTCTGCGTTTTTTGAAAAATTGATGTTAACTTACGGTCCTCAGGAAACTAAAAATCTGGTTCTCGAAACAGGAAGACCTGATTTTAAAACAAGTGAGACTCTAACATTTAGTCAAATTCTTACGAACTTTGTGTCTGGAATTTTTAAACCGCGAAATCCTGAAGTGAGAAATTTGATAACCATTGCAATTTTCGTCATTGCAATTATTTCAAATATAAATTGTGCCTCATGGGATTTTTATATGCATGGTTCTGGTCGTTGCCCAACGATAAGAATGGCACGTTCAGTATCAGAGAATTGGAGTACCGAGGAATCAATTCAAAAATTTTGGAGTATTGATGACGTGTATCAACAGGCAGCAGCCGAGAAAATTATTAAGGAAGGATCTCTTAGCGATTGGACCAATGAACAATTGATTGAGGGATTTTATAGCATAACTATAGATAAATGGAAGGAGCCTGTCCTAAATGATATGCTTATTGTTGTTTTAAAGATGATCACTTCAGAAGTATATGCTCGTAATGATAATAATCTTAACGAAAAAGTACGAAAAGAACTTGTTTTGGCATATATTAATGATCTTGACTATGCGGATCCGGATGAAGCAAAAAGTTCAGAGGCTTTTCAGAAAATTGTAATAATCGGTAAGATTGCGGTTCCCGTATTAATGAAAAATTTTACGGAACGTGTGGGAACTACTGATACTCAGAAGTGGAGTGTTTATCTTGTCGGAGTTGTAGGGGATTTTGAAACAGCGTATAAATTTTTAAATACGATTATCAGAGCAAAAGATAAATACGCGGGGTGGATTACTTCTGAGGCGGGTAACGGATTAACAAAACTATCCAAGAGATATCCAAAAGAATTTCAGCAAGAAATAGAAGAAAATAAGACTAAAAAAAATAGCGCGGCTATTAGTACCCTTGTTTTTGCTATCCCTATTAAACATAGAATTATCTTGATTCCCCCGGATTTGATTAAACAAGCAATATAGACAAAGATAAATCGAATGAAAAAGAGAAGAAATACCGATAAAAATTTTACAATCAAAAAAAACTGTTTAAAACTATGTGCGGTAATTCTCGTTCAGGCATTATTTTTACTTAATACGCAAGCGGCTTTCTCAGAGCTCTTGTCTCGGAATAATACTGAAAAAACTACACTTGCCGCACCCTTGAATATAAATAGCCAATCTTTTCAACATACCATTAACCAATTATCAGAACTGAATACTATGCCTGATGATTCAGTTAAAGAGGAATTGCCGGAGCGTATATCTAATCCAGCTTTTTCAGGGCTTAAAACCTCCACAACCAGGATCATCAAAAGAATATATTCAGGATTTAAAAGCATTGTTAATCTGTCTTCCTTAATTATTATTTATCCTATCGTGGTTATGTTTCGAGGTGTTACTCGTTCTGAAACTATAGAATTTATTGATAAACAAATATCTTTGGGGATTGATATTGTTCAATCAAAACCGATAATCGCGTTTTTAGTTGGAGTAGCCGCATTTATCGGAGGGCCTGTTTTTATTGGTAAGATAGTTGTTAATTTGCTTATTTTTACTGTTGTTATTACGTTAGCAACAAATATTTCCCTGGCGATATCTTCAAAAGTAACCCGGGGGAGAAACTTTACCACGATTTTTCCTTTAGGAATGAGTTTACTTATAGCACTGTCTTCTTATGCTCCGGGATCTCTTCAGCCTTCTGCTATAATAGAGCAATGTTTAAATTTAACTAACAAAGCAAATGCTTCGCAATTACGGTTTACATATGATATTACAGAAGAAGTAAAAGATCCTTATTCTCAATTCAGTTTTGATATAAAGGAACAATTGGGGGATGGAGGTTTTGCCTATCATTTCGATATTCGTGAATTTCCTTTAGCTACTCAAGATAGAGCTTCAGCACATGTAAGTATTACAAAAGACAATACTGTTATTACTCCATGGATTACCTGGGCTACGGATGAGACGGATTGGGTTGAAGGGCTTAGGGAAGATGGAGGCTATAAGTCGGCTTTTGATAATCGCCCTCAAGCAGGATTGGTTATTAATGGAGTTAAGGCATTGCCTTTTAGTTTATTTGGGAAGGAAGCGGTTTTCGGATTAGGATACAACATTGGTTTTTTATATGATGAAAAATTTGATTGGATCTTTATGCCTGGGGCGGGTTTTTTCATGCCGTTTGACTCAAAAACTGAGAATTTTTCCATAGAATTAGGATTTAAAATATTAGCTAGCGCGTTAAGTGCCCAAGCGTTTGTAGAATCAGGACAGTATCTGATGCCTCTTGAAATAAGTAGCGGATATAATTTTAAACTTGTTTCTAATTCAGGAAAATCAGAATGGAGACTTGGAGTTAACACAAGCTATTTTAGTGATAAATTATTTGTTATTCCTTCGATAAATTTAAAAGTACATATTCCTTTTTTAAATTTGCCTTTTGAAACCTATGCCTGGTATAAAGGAGTAATAAAAGAAAGTAATCGGAATTGGGCCCCTGATCCGAATAAGCAAAAAAACTGGGGCTGGGGAGGCAGTATCACATTATTTGAATGTGGATGGTTGAAAGTAAAACTTAATTATGATCACTTGGGTGTTAGAGAGCATTGGGGTCCAGGCCCGGACGGACATTCTTTAGACAGAGACGAATTCACATTGACGTTTACCAGCGGGGGTTTTGATATTCTTAATTTTATAAGAAAAGATAAATATGAACCGGAATCTCGTTATAACCCAGATGATAGAAAATTATTTGAGGGGAAAATTATTCCCTTAGGAAAAAAAGAATTACCATTTGAAGTTACTACACAAGGCGGAACTGTATACGGGCCTGATGGGAAAAAAATCATCGCTTCTGATACCAATTTTGCTAATTACCTGACTCCTGCTACCGGTATTTATGGTCCAACTTCACATATTTTGGTTGCTGACCAAAAAGGGAAAATTACAACTACTATGGAACTTGGCGATTCACCCAGGGATTACCAGGATAGGACTGGTATTCCTTTTGGCCAATTCGGCCCACGTGATTTACTTAGTACAATGAAAGAAAAAGTGCGGGAATCGGCAAATAGAGAAACAAAGTCAAGTTTTTCCTCAAAAGTTTTAGTCGATTTTTTACAGGCAAAGTCAAAACAGTTTTTAGAAGGGAAAGCAGATATAAGGGATCTCGCATTATCACAGATTGCTCTGCGTGTATGGGGTGCTAATCCGTTATTGATAGATACGGTGGATAATCTTATTGATAATCCGGCGCATCGTGTTCATGGAGAACCTTATGAATTACCAGCGGGCGTTACGCGGAATAATTCTTTATTACCAATTTCAATTAACGCGAATGGACAATATGAATACACAAATAACCCATCTCAGGCACCTGTTGTCTTAACCGGAAATAATGCCTTGATAAATGTTATCGCTCCCTTACAGAAGAACGTCGGAAATGTTTCTTTTGATTCTGATGAATTTAAAAAAGCCGTGAATACGGCTAAGACTTTAATCTCTCTTCAGGCTCCCAATGGTGGTATCTATCTTGCTCCAATAGGAACTCCCCATATTCCTTATCGGGATATTTCAAACGCACAGACACTTGTTGTTTATATAGGACTGGATATGCTGCTTGAGACTGCTAATCGCAATGGTTATGAAGAAACTTTATCAGGAAAAAAAGATCTTCAGAATATTCGTAAGGCTATGCAGGGTATTGAAAGCTATTTTAAAGAAAATGTTTTTGGTAAAGAAAAAAACATGTTATATGCCGGCGGTAAATATGGAGATTATTTAGAAGGAGAATTTGTAAAAGATAGTGGTAATTTTAATATTACTCCAAATTATGCCTCAGATGTATACTTGCTGTTATTTTTGGCGTTTGGCCCGGCAATGATTGACGAATGGTGGGGAGAAGAAACAAGTTATGAATTATGGAAAACCGTAAAAGCACACGCGGGAAAATTTACTACAGAAAAGAAAGAAATCTTAATCGGATTGGGATTAGTTGAGGGCAATGACAATGCCCATGCTGAAACAACATTAGATGCTATCAATGCAATTGGATTATTAGCTGATTATTATTCGAAATCACATCCTGAATGGAAAGAAACATTATTGCAGGATATAAAGAATTTAAGGAATGGAGTACCGTCTTTGAAAGTACTTTTGCCTGACGGTTCTTATGCGGCTCGTGAAGTTACTCGAAAACAGAATACATGGTGGAAAAGTGTGTTAAAACCAGAGCCAAATATTTCGGCTACAGCCCGACTGCTTATGTTTTTAGAGGGTTATAATCCTTATGAGCTTGGCGGTAAGCGACAGATAAAAAGTTCTATCCAATCTCAAACTCAAGAACCGCGGCAATTACCGGTTAAGACATCGTCTAATGGTTTGCAGATTTTCAAGCTTTCTAATGGAACTGTATTGAAAATCCCTTTCTTAGGTCGGTTCACACAGCAAACTATATCAATGGATTATATGGTAAACCAGGCGATATAATTAATGAAGGGAAATTCACGGGACGTAAATCAAAACATAAAAATGTTGACAACTGGGATTATAAATAAGTAAAAGGGGACCTCAAAAGTAAAAACTAATTGATAAAATAAACAGATTCAACCAAGATTCTACCGCGTAGGTTAAATTTATGAAATTGGGCGCATATTCATGGAATAATAAATATTGTAGGGGTTTGATTCATCAAACCCGTGATAAATCAATTAATAAATCACAGAATAATATTGATAATTACAATACGGATCAAAATATAGAGGGCATGATAAATCATGCCCCTACGAATTGGATATTGATGAATCGTTAAATAACATTCGTAATTATATAATCAATAATCCAAAAACATGGTCATTGGACGAAAATAATATAAATATATTCGTAGGGACAGGTCGTGACCCACGAGTGTCCGGTTATTAGTTAAATAAT
>JAGLQQ010000178.1 GCA_023136735.1 Candidatus Omnitrophota bacterium
GAAAGAACCCTTAAAACTAATAAAACCAACAAAATAACCTGGCGGCCTCCAGAGGATCATCCTTGGAGAAATCAGCCTTATAAAAAAAGAATCGCGCTATCAAAGCAGGAGACTTTAAAAGTTGTTTAAAAACCCTAAAACCGGACATTCTTACTTTGGCTTGACATTTAATTTTTTTCTACTTGACATGCATGGTAACTCATGATATATTTTTTACCTATTGTTTGTATTTACTTTATGTGATAAAAAATTAAATTTGAAAAATTGGCAGGTTGTTATGAAAACATTTATGAAAAGACCCGAAGACGTAAAGAGGGCATGGTTTATTATTGACGCGCAGGGAAAAACCCTTGGGCGAATGTCTACTAAGATTGCTATGATTCTCAGAGGTAAAAACAAAGCGGAGTATACTCCTCATGTTGATACAGGAGATCATGTTATTGTTATTAATGCCGAAAAAGTGTTTGTGACCGGCAAGAAGCTTACAGATAAGAAATATCAGACTTATTCCGGATATCCGGGTGGGCAGAAGGAATACAGTTTAGAAACAATGTTAAAGACTAAACCTGAAGAAGTAATCAGACATGCGGTTAAAGGCATGCTTCCGAAAAACAGCTTGGGCAGACAGATGCTTACAAAGCTGAAAGTGTATAAAGGCAGCGAGCATCCACATGTTGCTCAGTGTCCTCAGGAACTAAAAATATAAATCACACATATAGACACAAATCAAACACGAATATTCACGAATTTATTCGTGTTAATTTGTGAATTAGCCGAACAAAGTGAGGCTAATTAAAGGAGGTATTATTTTGGTTAAAGAAGCAAGGTATTGTGCTACAGGTAGAAGAAAAGAAGCCGTTGCCAGAGTAGAGTTAAAACCAGGCAAGGGAGAATTCGTCGTCAATAAAAGGTTGCTTGAGAGCTATTTTGGAAGAGAAGTTTCCAGAATGCTTATTAAACAGCCGTTGATTGTCGTTAACCTGTTGAGCAAATTTAATGTAAGTGCTAATGTTTGCGGCGGCGGTCTTTCCGGACAAGCCGGGGCGATATGCCATGGTATAGCCAGAGCCTTACTTAAATATGATGCCAATCTGAAACCGATATTGAAAAAAGGACATTTTCTTACCCGCGATTCTCGCATGAAGGAACGTAAAAAGCCCGGGCAGAAGGGCGCTCGTGCACGCTTCCAGTGGTCAAAACGATAAGCAATATCAGCGTTTTGTTCAATTCTCTCAAAGCAAGATACAGAAGATTAGTCTGTCTATTTGCTTAAAACTCACAACTTATTTGTATTACATATGTTACGCTAAAAATCTTTTTTTTTGCGCTGAGAGTGACTAAAATCTAGAATAATTTTCAAGATATGTATCAATGACTGCAAGCTATTTTACAATAGCGTGTTACACATATATATGTTTTCCTGAATTTTAAGGCATTTTCAAAAAGGCTCATCAGAGGGAGTCCCGTCGAAAAATGTATTGACGTTTTGATGAAATTAGTTTATAATACTTTTTTATCTCAGGTTAACTATATAGCTTAAAGCAATTAAATAATTGAGGGTCAAAATTATGATAAAGGCAGCCATAATCGGAGCAACCGGATACGCAGGTGAAGAGCTAATAAAAATATTGCTTAATCATCCGGAAATAGAAATTTGTAATCTTGTCGCGAAAATAGAAAGAAGTACTCCGATCAGCAGTATTTTTCCTTGGTTGGAGAATAGGCTTGATCTTGAATGTAATAGCCAAATTGATGTTGAAGCAATCTCGAAAAACAGCGATGTGATCTTTCTTGCGTTGCCTCATAGGGTATCCATGGATATTGCGCCGAGTTTTCTAAGTGCGGGAATGAAAGTAATAGATTTCAGCGCTGATTATAGGCTTAAGGATTTGAATGAATATCAGAAGTGGTACGGAGTGGCGCATAAAAGCAAAGAGTTCGTTAAAAACAGCGTATACGGTCTTTGCGAATTGAACAGAGAGAATATTAAAAAAGCACAGTTAATTGCTAATCCCGGCTGCTACCCGACAGGTGCGATATTGACCTGCGCGCCGTTTTTAAAAGAGGGTATTGTTGAACCGGATATTATTATTGACGCGAAATCTGGTGCAAGCGGGGCGGGAAGAACTGCTGCTGTATCTTTGCTGTATTCGGAAGTTAATGAGAATTTTAAAGCTTATAAAGTTTGTAATCATCAGCACAGCCCCGAGATCACCCAGGAACTTGAAATTCAGGCTAAAGAAAAAGTGCATATAAGTTTTGTGCCGCATTTTTTGCCTATTAGCAGAGGTATCTTAAGTACAATATATATGAGCTTGAAGAAAAATGTCTCGGTGTTTGAAGCAGTTGATGTGCTCAAGAAATTTTATCAGGATGAGCCGTTTATCCGGGTAAGGCCCGCGGATGTTTTTCCGGAAATAAAGGATGTGAGGAACAGCAACTTTTGTGATATTGGTATTAAAATAGACCAGAAGCGGCTTATCGCGGTCGCGGTCATAGATAATCTTGTCAAAGGCGCCGCGGGCCAGGCGGTTCAGAACTGCAATATAATGTTCGGACTGGATGAGACTATGGGACTTATGTCATGAAAGAATTGAAAAAAGGAACAATAAGTACCCCGTTGGGGTTTAAAACCAATGCTCTGAACTGTGGTATGAAAAAAAGCAAACCTGATTTGGCGCTTATTTATTCAATAGTGAGGGCGCAGTGCGCGGGAGTGTTTACTAAAAATAAGGTAAAGGCAGCTCCTGTAATACTCGGCATGAAAAATTTAAAAGATAATCATGCTCAGGCAATTATTGTAAATAGCGGTAATGCCAATTGCTGTACTGGTAAGAGAGGGCTGGATGATGCGCTTTTAATCAGCAAGTCTCTTGCAAAAGAGCTAAAATTACCCTCTATTGATATTTTGATATCTTCAACCGGAGTTATAGGCAAGTATCTGCCTAAAGAAAAAATAATAAAGTCTTTGCCTAAACTGGTTAGCGGACTCGGATTCAATAATGCGCATAAAGCAGTTAAGGCAATAATGACAACTGATACTTTTGCAAAACAAGTTGCGGTTGAAATTAAGATTAAAAATAAAACGGTTACTGTGGCGGCAATAGCCAAGGGAGCCGGGATGATATGTCCTAATATGGCGACTATGCTGTGCTTTGTTACTACAGATGCTTTGATAAATAAGACGGCACTTACTAAGGCTTTAAAACTGGTTGTCGATGAAACCTTCAACTGCATCAGTATCGACGGGCAGATGAGCACAAATGATAGTGTTATTATAATGGCCAATGGATTAGCCGCTAATGCGATGATTGTGGAAAATAGCCGGGAGTTTGAAGTTTTTGCGGGGGCTTTAAAATTTGTATGTCTTGCTCTGGCTAAAATGATTGTAAAAGACGGCGAGGGAGCGACAAAGTTTATAGAGGTGAATGTTATAGGTGCAAAAAGCAAAAAAGCGGCAAGTACAGCTGCTATGGCCATATCAAACTCAATGCTTGTTAAAACAATGATGGCCGGAAATAATCCTAACTGGGGGAGAATTCCATCAGCGTTGGGCGCGGCAGATGTTGACTTTGATGTCAATAAGCTGGTATTGACTTTGCAGAAAAAAATTGTTTTTAAAAATTCAAAGCCTGCTTTAAAGGATCAAAATGTTTTGATTAAGAGCTTAAAGAAAAAAGATATAAATATTACGGCAAATCTAAATAATGGAAATTTTGAGCATACTGTTTACAGTAGTGACCTGACGGTAGAGTATGTAAAAGTGAATATGGCTTACAACTAACTTTAGTTCAGCCAGTGAGCCGGTTAACCAGTTGGCCGGTAAACGCATAACTGGCAAACTGGCAACTGGCAACTGGAGAACTGAATTTTATGATCAAAGAAGCTTCAAAAAAAGTAGATATTTTAATAGAGGCATTGCCTTATATAAGACAGTTTTACAAGAAAGTTGTTGTTATTAAGTATGGAGGCAGCGCGGTTGAACAATCAGAGCTTAATCATTCTATACTTGAAGATATTACTTTTATGAATCATGTTGGGATTCATCCGGTTATTGTTCACGGGGCTGGACCGTTTATAACCAAAAGGATGAAGGACTTAGGCGTTGAAGTAAGGTTTGTAAACGGTATGAGAGTTACGGATGAAAAAACGCTTAATATCGTTAATCAGGCGCTGAGTGAAGTAAATAAAGACATTGTCAGAGAACTTAAATCAAAAGGCAATGAAGCTAAGGGATTTGTCGGGAAAAACGGAGAGCTTATTAGTGCTAAGAAGAAAAATTTAGGTGCTGATGTCGGATATGTAGGAGATATTATTGGATTTGACAGCCAGCTGATATATAGTCTGCTGCATTCAAAGATGATCCCTGTTATCGCTCCTATGGGAGTCGGTGAGGATGGACAGCTTTATAATCTTAATGCGGATACCGTAGCTGCTGAGATATCTGTGGCTATGGATGCGGAAAAACTTGTTTTACTGACAAATGTACGCGGAATAATGAAAGATATCGATGACCCTGAATCGCTGCTTTCAACGGTTACTTTGGAAGAGTTGGAAAAATTATTTGAAAGCAAGGTGATCAAAGGCGGCATGCAGCCAAAAGTGGAAGCATGTCGGTTTGCAGCAGTTCGTGGAGTACATAAAACACATATTATAGATGCCCAGATACTTCATGCGCTTTTGCTTGAGATATATACTGATAAAGGTATCGGTACTCAGATAGTAAAAAATGATAAAAAAGTAGTAAAGAAAATTTAAAAGAGGGTAAAAAAAGATGGATGCTAAAAAAGTAATTAATATTTACAATGAATATGTAATGCCTAATTATACACGCAAAGGATTGGTTATAAAGAAAGCAAAGGGCAGCTGGGTTTATTCTGCCGATGGGAAGAAGTATCTTGATTTTTTCCCGGGTTGGGCAGTAAGCGGTCTTGGGCATTGTCATAAACGTGTAGTAAAGGCCGTGCAGAAGCAGGCAGCGAAAGTAATGCATGTTTCAAATAATTACTACAATGAAGTTCAGGGAGAGCTTGCGCAAAAGCTTTCGCTTAATTCTTTTGGCGGAAAAGTTTTTTTCTGTAATTCAGGAGCTGAAGCAAATGAAGCGGCTTTTAAACTTGCCAGGGCTTTCGGAAACCCTCAGCGTAATGAAGTAATAACCGCGCATAGTTCTTTTCACGGTAGAACGCTTGCCTGTACTGCTGCTACAGGACAGGATAAATGTAAACTCGGATTTGAACCTCTGCCTGCAGGATTTAAGAGCGTTCCTTTTAATGATAAAGAAGCGTTAAAAGTAGCGGTTAGTGATAAAACAGCAGCAATCATGATAGAGTTGATACAGGGTGAAGGCGGTATCAAGGTCGCCGAAGGTAGTTATGTGAGATTTATTCGGGATTTATGCGATAAGAACAATATGCTTTTTATCGTTGATGAAGTTCAAACCGGAATGGGGCGGACGGGGAAAATGTTTGCTTATCAGCATTATGGTCTTGAGCCGGACATTATAACATTAGCCAAAAGCCTGGGTGGAGGTATGCCGATTGGAGCAACCATCGTGCAGAAAAGGATAGCGGGAACTCTGCGTCCTGGTATGCATGCCTCAACATTCGGAGGTAACCCGGTAGCTTGCTCAGGAGCCTTGGGTGTTTTCGAGGCAATAGAAAAGGAACAGCTCTTGAAAAATACAGTGCAGATGGGGACTATCTTGCGCAATGAGCTGATAAAATTAAAAGGGAAATATCCCCTTATAAGACAGATCAGGGGCATGGGTTTGATGCTTGGGGTTGAGCTTATTGTGAATGGGCCAAAAGCTTATGAATATTGTTTTGCGAAAGGACTGCTTATAAACTGCACACAGGATAATACGCTTAGAATAATGCCATCAATGGCGGTTACGAAAAAAGAGATAATGTTCGCTATGAAAACTTTGGAAAAAGCGATCAGCAGGTGTTAAAAATATTAAAAGGATTAAGAACAGGAAAATATTATGAATAAAGATCTAATATCAGGGTTTGACTTAAGTGTGAGTGATATTAACGCGATTTTCAGCTTGACTAAGAAACTAAAAAGGAAAAAAATCAGCAAAGCTCTTTCAGGTAAAACAGTCGGGCTTGTGTTTCAAAAGCCGTCTGTTAGAACCAGAGTATCCTTTGAGGTAGGCGCAAGGCAGCTAGGTGCAGACTGTTTGTATCTTGCTCCGCAGGATATTAATCTAGGATCAAGAGAACCGATAAAAGATGTCGCCCGGGTGCTTTCAAGATATCTTGATGCTATTATCGCCAGGACTTTTTCTCATACTCATATTCTTGAGCTGGCACGCTATGCAAAGGTGAGTGTGATAAACGGATTGAGTGATCTGTATCATCCGGCTCAGGGATTGGCGGATATTTATACCCTAATTGAAAAAGCAGGAAAATGTAAAGGCAAGAAGCTTGTTTTTATCGGTGATGGAAATAATGTGGTGCATTCTCTTGCGGCCCTTAGCGCAAAATTAGGACTTAACTTTTCACTGGCTACCCCCAAAGGGTATGAACCGGATAAAAAGATTTGGGCGCAAGCGTTATCAATTGCTAAAAAGACAGGATCTAAAATAGAGCATGGTTATGATGCTAAAGCGGCGCTCAAAGGCGCGGATTTTGTTTATACTGATGTTTGGACTTCTATGGGGCAGGAAAAAGAAAGAAAAAAACGCTTAAAGGATTTTAGAAGATTTCAGATTAATGCTAAATTGCTTAAGGCTGTTGGAAAAAAATATTCTATTATGCATTGTATGCCGGTACATAGAGGTGAAGAGATAACAGATGATGTTATTGAATCAAAAAATTCTGTAGTTTTTGATCAAGCCGAGAACAGACTGCATGTGCAAAAAGCAGTGATGGCACTGTTGCTGAAGCAGCAAGTAAAAAGTAAAAAGTAAAAAGAAGAGCTTAAAAACAAGTAAAAAAAGATTTTTCTCGCTACTTATAAAAAGGAAAATTAAAATGAAGAAAAAAGTTGTGCTTGCTTATTCCGGCGGATTGGATACGTCCTGCTGCGTCAGATGGCTTCAGGATAAAGGTTTTGAGGTTGTATGTTTCAGTGCTAATTTGGGCAGTGAGTTTTCGCCAGAGGAGTTGAAAAAGAAAGCAAAACAAAGCGGGATTTCAAAAATATATGTAATGGATTTGCAGAAGGAATTTGCTAACGATTATATAATCCCGGCATTAAAAACAAATGCTGTTTATGAGTCCAAATATGTGCTTTCAACCGCACTGGGCAGACCGCTTATCGCAAAATACCTTGTTGATATAGCACATAAAGAAAAAGCGGAGTATGTAGCACATGGCTGTACGGGCAAAGGTAATGACCAGGTAAGAATAGATACTACTATAAAGATATTAGATTCGAAATTAAAGATAATCGCGCCGCTTAGAGTATGGGAGCTTACATCTCGGGAATCTGAGATTGCTTATGCAAAAGAAAAAGGCATTCCGGTTTCTTCAACTAAGGAAAAAATCTACAGCATTGATCAAAATATTTGGGGAATAAGTATTGAAGGCGGAATGATGGAGGATTTAAAAAATGCTCCGGATGAGGCGGCCTATGTATTGACTAGAAGTATGGAGAAGACTCCGTCAAAGGCAGAATATGTGGATATAGAATTCAATAAAGGAGTGCCTGTAAAATTGAACGGTAATAAAATGGGCATGATTGAGATGATTGAAAAATTGAATAAGGCCGGAGGAAAACATTGTATCGGCAGAAGCGATCTTGTTGAAGACAGAACAGTAGGTATTAAATCACGCGAAGTTTACGAGGCTCCGGCTGCCTGGATAATGATCAGGGCTCATCAGGAGCTTGAAAGTGTAGCCTTAGATAAGGATACATTGAGTTTTAAAGATATCGTTGCTTTAAAATATTCGCAGCTTACTTATCAGGGGCTGTGGTTTTCAAGACTAAGAAAAAGTTTGGCTGCCTTTGTCGAGTTAACGCAGGAAAGAGTTACAGGATCGATAAAGCTTAAGCTTTTTAAAGGGAATATCAGCGTTGCTTCTAGAATTGCTAAATATCCTCTTTATAAAATGGAGCTTGCGACTTATGGAGAAAAAGATCAGTTTGATAGACAGGACGCAAAAGGTTTTATTGAGATATTCTCTTTAGCCTATAGAGAGAAATAAATACAAGTTAAAAGTGAAAAGTTGAAGTAAAAAGCAGAAAAGAGAGATGCTCATGTCAAAGAAATTATGGGGCGGAAGATTTAAAAAAGCGATTGATAAAGATTTTGAAAAATTTTCGAAGTCGATCCAGTATGATTTTAAACTAGCAAGAGTAGATGTATTTCACTCAATAATACATACCTTTGCGCTAAGCGGTAGTGGTCTGTTGAACAAAAAAGAAACAAAGACAATCATTAGCGCTTTGAATGAGATAATCAAAGAGATTGATGCGGGAAAGTTTAAACCGGATATGTCCAGTGAAGACATTCATACGGATATTCATAACAGGCTTGAAAAGAAAATCGGGAAGCTCTCAGCAAAGGTGCATACTTTAAGATCAAGAAATGATCAGATTGTTTTTAATGAAAAGTTCTACTGCCTTGATGAAGCGATAAGCATAAAAGATCTGATTAATGAAGTGCTGAAGAGTTTTTTGTCTCTCATGAAAAAATATGATAAGCAGCCGTTCATTGGCTATACTCATACGCAAAGAGCACAGGTAATACTATTCAGTGATTATCTGAGTGCTTTCGGGCATATGCTGGTTAGGGATTCAAATAGAATTAAAAAATTTTATGACTCTGTAATTCCATATATTGGAGCGGGAGCTCTGGCAGGGACTTCTTTGCATAGAAAAGAATATTTTAAGGCCATAGATAGTTTCTTGAGTTTTGATGATAGTAAATCGGGGAAGATAAAATCCGTGGAAAGCTCAATTGATAATGTCAGCGATCGGGATTTTATCATGGAATTCCTAAACGTGATATCTATTATCCAAATGCATCTTTCCAGACTCTCAGAGGATATCATTCTTTATTCTACACAGGAATTTGATTATCTTGATTTGCCTGAGGAATTTTGTACAGGGAGCTCTCTTATGCCGCATAAGAAAAATCCGGACTTTCTTGAGCTTGTGCGTGGCTATACCGGAAGGATATACGGTAATCAGGTATCTTTGATGACTACAATGAAAGGGCTGCCTATGACCTATAACCGGGATATGCAGCTTGATAAAGAACCTCTATTTTCATCGGTTGAAATAATTAAGGACGAGTTGAAGATAATGGCCAAGTTCATAAAGGGTATCAGACTTAAAAAAAAGATTATAGCGGAAGCACTGCTTGATGAGAGGCTGTATGCAGCGGAGCTTGCGGAATTTCTTGTTTTTAAAGGCATTGCGTTTAAAGATGCTCATGATATAGTGGGCAAACTCATTAGGCATGCTGAAGATAATAAGACTCGGATCAAGCAGATGCCGGATTCGGTGCTTAAGACATTCTGTGCTAGATTAAATTCCGTGGATGTCGCGAAGGTGATGCGTTCGACACATGCTATTACTTCAAAAAAATCAATAAAAAGAAAGGTTCCAAAACCAGATGCATGATTTTAAATTTAAAAAAAAACGATTGTTTGCTGAAGATGTTGACCTAGCACAAATTGTGAATAATGTAGGTACGCCTGCTTTTGTTTATAGCCGAAAGACTCTGCTGGATAGATTTAATGAGATTAAGAATGCTTTTAAAAAAATTGATCCGTTGATCTGCTACTCAATGAAGGCAAATTCAAACTTGAGTATTTGTAAGCTGCTTGTAAAAGAGGGAGCGGGTCTTGATATTGTTTCCGGAGGGGAGCTCTATAGAGCAAAGAAAGTAAAGGTCGCAGCAAAAAAAATAGTTTTTGCATCTGTGGGTAAAACTGATGAGGAAATAACGGAGGCAATTAAAAGTAATATCTTATTTTTCAACGTTGAATCAATATCAGAGCTTAAGAGAATAAATGTTATTGCTAAGGATTTAAAGAAGAAACAAAAGGTGGCAATACGTGTAAACCCGGATGTTGATGCTAAGACGCATCATTATATTACAACAGCAAAAAAACAAAACAAGTTTGGTGTTGATATAAAAACAACGAATAGCATTTTTCTCACTTATGCTAAAAAATTGAAGAATATTGATATATGCTGTATCCATATACATATAGGCTCTCAGATCACGACGATTTCACCGTTTGTTCAAGCTGTAAAAAAGACTGTTGCTCTGATCGATGGGTTGAATAGTAAAGGAGCATGCATTACTCATCTTAATATCGGCGGGGGATTGGGAATAATCTATAAGGATGAAAAACCTCAGACAGTAGAGCAATACGCCAAAGCGATAATGCCTATAATAAAAAATAAAGGCCTAAAGCTTATAATGGAGCCGGGAAGATTTATTGCTGGTAATTCGGGAGTGCTTTTAACAAAAATAATTCATGTGAAAGAGACCTCAGTGAAAAGGTTTTATATTATTGATGCGGCTATGAATGATCTTTTGCGCCCTGCATTTTATGAAGCCTATCATGAAATCGTTGCGACAAAAAAGACTAAAGGGAAAAAGAAGAAAAGCGCTGATATTGTCGGTGCGGTCTGTGAGAGTGGAGATTTCTTGGCAAAAGGGCGGCAATTACCTGATGATTTAAAACAAAATGATATCCTCGCGGTTATGAGCGCGGGTGCTTACGGCTTTAGTATGTCCAGCAATTATAATAGTCGAAAACGCGCTGCAGAGGTTTTAGTGAGTGGTAAGAAATATCAATTAATCAGAAGGCGTGAAAGTTATAGTGATTTAATACGCAATGAAATTGTCGTTAACATATGAGGAGTATCTATGAAGAAGAAAGTTAGAAAAAAACAGACTGAAAAGGTGGCAGTAAAAAAAGCAGTAAGCAAAAAAACTGCTGTAAAGAAAAATAAGGTACCGGTGCGCAAAAAAGTAACAGCATCGAAGAAAAAAGCAAAGGCGAAGCCAGTGAAAAAAAGAAAATTTGAGTTCACTAAGATGGTCGCCTCAGGAAATGATTTTATTATTTTTGATAACAGGCGCAGTAATTTAAAAAACGGATCAGAGCTAGCACTAAGTCTTTGCGCCCGGACTTCAGGTGTAGGTGCCGATGGACTGATATTGATTGAGAAATCAAAAAAGACCGATTTTAAAATGCGGATATTCAATCCTGACGGGTCTGAGGCGGAAATGTGCGGAAACGGTATTCGTTGCGCGGCTCTTTTTAAAGCAAAGAAAAATGCTAGCATTGAAACGCTTGCTGGTTTTTTGAACGCTGAGATTAGGGATGACGGAATTAAGATTAAAATGACTGATCCTAAAGATCTGCAGCTGAATATTAATCTGGATATTGACGGCCGGGTTTATCAGGTTAATTATGTTAATACAGGAGTGCCGCATTCAGTATATTTTGTTGAGGACTTACCGGCTACAAATGTCAGAATGATGGGAAGATTGATTCGTTATCACCGGCAGTTTGAACCTGAGGGGACAAATGTTGATTTTGAAAAAATCATTGAGCCGGGTGTAATAGGGATAAGAACATATGAACGCGGTGTAGAAGCGGAGACGCTGGCTTGCGGAACAGGCTCCGTTGCTTCAGCTTTGATATACCATCATAAATTTATCGGACAAGAAGGCAGCTATATGGTAAATGTGCACACAAAAGGTGAAGAAGTGTTGGAGGTATCTTTTGATTATAAAAATGGAGCTTTCCAAAATGTCTGGTTAAAAGGAAAAGCTCAGATTGTTTATAAGGGGGAATGTTATGTTTAGAGGCTCCATGGTTGCTATAGTAACACCGTTTAAAAATGGAAGACTTGATGAAGAAAAATTAAAGGAATTAGTGGAATTTCACTTAAAGAATAAAACCAGCGCTATTGTTCCTTGCGGAACTACCGGTGAATCATCGACATTGTCCTTAGCTGAACATGAGCGGGTGATTGAGCTTGTTGTGGAAACAGCAAAAAACAGGATACCAGTCATTGCCGGCACAGGCTCAAATAATACATCTGAAGCTATCAGGCTGACAAAACACGCAAAAGAAGCAGGTGCTGATGCCGCCCTGTTGATTACGCCTTATTACAATAAGCCGACACAAAAAGGGCTGTATTTGCATTTCAAATGCATAGCGGAAAGTGTTGATATTCCGATAATTCTTTATAATATTGTTGGTAGAACCGCAGTAAATATGCAGCCTGAGACTATTGCTCAACTAGCGCGTGAATTCAAAAACATTGTTGGCGTAAAAGAGGCCTCGGGGGATATGGAGCAGATGGCCCGCATTAAGCTGTTGTCACCGAAGGGTTTTCTGCTTATTTCAGGTGATGATACTCTGACGCTGCCGCTTCTATCTATCGGTGGTGTGGGGGTAATCTCTGTTGTTGCGAATATCATTCCTCAGGATACTGCCAAGATGATAGAGGAATTCGAAAAAGGTAATATTAAAAAAGCGCAGGAACTGCATTATAAAATGCTGCCGCTTGTAAGATCTATGTTTCTTGAAACAAACCCTATCTGTGTTAAGACAGCAATGGAAATTTTAGGCATGTGTGCGCCAGGTTTGCGATTGCCGATGTGTCCTATGGACAAAGAGAATTTTAGTAAACTCCAAATCGCGCTTAAGGATTATGGGCTATTAAGAAAGAAAAAGAAATGATTAATCTTGCGGTTCTTGGTTGTTGTGGGAAAATGGGAAAGCGCATTATTGCGCTTATCGAAAAAGATAAAGGTCTTAAGCTTACCGTGGCTTTGGAAATGCAAGGGCATCCGGAGCTTAATACTATGATTGAGGGTGTTAAAATCAGCGATGATCTTAATGATCTTAAAAATGCTGATGTGGTAATTGATTTTACACCTATGGCTGAAAAGACAGAATTGCTTGATGCGGTGGTGCGTTTTGAAAAATCTTTGGTTATCGGTACTACCGGTTTGAATTCCGAACAAGTACAGAAAATTGAAAGAGCTGCAGCGCGTGCGCCGATTGTTTATTCTCCGAATATGTCTGTTGGCGTTAATCTGCTATTTAAGCTGATAAGAGAAGCTGCGGCAAAATTGAAAAATTATAATGTTCGGATAAAAGAAGCACATCATATTCATAAGAAAGATTCTCCTAGCGGAACTGCTAAGAAAATCGCCGAAATTATTACAGATGAGACAAGTTCAGAGGTTAAGGATATTGAAGCGATCAGAGAAGGGGAGATTATCGGTGATCATGAGGTAACATTCGAAAGCGACTTAGATACTATTGTGCTAAGCCACTCGGCTAAAACACGGGATATCTTTGCTCAGGGGTCGCTTGATGCAGTTAAGTGGCTTGTTAATAAACCGGCAGGGCTATATAGCATGCAGAATGTATTGGGGAAATAAAGTTACAAGTTAAAAGGCCAATGGCTAATAGTCGATGGCTGATGGGAATACTGAAAGAATACAGTAATAAGAATAGAAAGGGAAATTAGAAGATGCAGATCGAGAGTGCTAATGCATTAAAAAAACTGCCGCCATATCTCTTTGTAGAAATTGATAAGGCAAAACGCCAGGCAAGAGCAGAGGGTAAGGATTTAATAGATCTAGGAATAGGAGATCCGGATACACCCACACCTAAGCATATAATAGAATCTCTTTATAAAGCAGCAAAAGACCCGGCTAATCACCGCTATGCGCTGGATGCGGGAATGCCGGCTTTTAAAAATGAAATAGCTTTGTGGCATAAAAAAAGATTTAAGGTAACTCTTGATGCGCAAGCTGAAATACTTCCTTTGCTCGGTTCTAAGGAGGGGTTAGCGCATACGCCTTTTGCTTTTTTAAATAAATCTGATGTAGCACTTGTGCCTGATCCGGCATATCCGGCATATCGTAACGCGACGATTTTAGCTGGTGGCACTCCGTATTTCATGCCTTTGTTTGAAAACAATGCTTTTTTGCCAGATTTAAAAAAAATCCCGGCATCAGTATTGAAAAAAACAAAGCTTATGTTTTTAAATTATCCAAACAACCCGACAGGTGCTGTTGCACCAAAAAGGTTTTTACAGGAAGTTGTCAAATTTGCTCAAAAGAATAAGATCATTATTTGCTTTGATATGGCTTATTCTGAGATGTGTTATGATAATTACAGCGCTCCGAGTATATTTGAGATTAGCGGAGCAAAAGAAGTTGCGGTTGAATATCATTCGCTTTCAAAGACCTATAATATGACTGGCTGGAGGCTGGGATGGGTTTGCGGGAATAAGGATATTGTTGCTCCTATTGCTAAGTTTAAGTCCAATATGGATTCCGGTGTTTTTCAGGCTGTTCAAGTAGCAGGTATCACAGCACTAAAAACGAAAAAAGAATTTCTAGAGAAAATGTGTAAAATGTATGAGGAGAGACGAGATATTCTGGTTAGCGGATTGGAAAAACTGGGCTGGTCCATAAAAACACCGAAAGCAACTTTTTATCTATGGACAAAAATACCGCATAAAATGAATTCCATGGCTTTATGCAGCATGATAATGGAAAAAGCCGGTATAGTAGCTACTCCGGGAGTAGGTTTTGGTAAGTTCGGAGAAGGTTATGTCAGGTTTGCTTTGACACAGGATAAAAAGAGAATAAAAGAGGCGGTTAAACGGCTTTCATTTCTATGAAAAATAAATGGCATAAGGTCTATTTAGGTATTGGTTCCAATCTTGGCAACCGCAGAAGAAATATCGAAAAAAGCCTTAGTCTAATAGATGCAGAAATTGAGACCCGTATTAAAAAACAGTCTTCTTTCTATGAAACGAAACCAGTTGGCGGTTTAAAGCAAAGAGATTTTATCAATGCTGTTATTTTAATTGAAACTACTCTTGAGGCAAAGCTTCTTTTAAAAATCCTTAAACTCATTGAAACAAAAATAGGCAGGAAAATCGATGCTCCTAGATGGGGGCCCAGGATAATTGATCTGGATATTCTGGCTTATGAACAGCTTGTTCTTGAGAGTAAGATTTTGAGAGTACCGCATCCAAGAATGCATAAGCGTTTGTTTGTACTTGTGCCATTTGCTGAGATTGCGCCTAGGTTCAAGCATCCGATTTTGCAAAAAACAATGGGCAAACTATTATCAGAGCTGAAAAGTAAATGAAAATAATTCGTAGTATCTCAAGTATGAAAAAGTGCATTAAAAATGAGCGTAAAAAGGGCCCAAAAATAGGCTTTGTGCCTACAATGGGATACCTGCATCAGGGGCACATAAGTTTAGCTCAGCAGTCTGTTAAAGAGTGCGATGTCACAGTAATGAGTGTTTATGTAAACCCTACTCAGTTTGGGCTGCATGAGGATTATAAAAAGTATCCGCGTGATATAAAAAGTGATGCGGCATTGGCAAAAGAGGCCGGGGTTGATTATTTGTTTGTTCCCTCAGATAGTGATATGTATCCTTTAGGATTTTCTAGTAAAGTAATTGTAAGCAATGTGACTCAAATGCTTTGCGGTGCATCAAGGCCAGGGCATTTTGATGGTGTTACTACTATTGTGTCAAAGCTTTTTAATATAATAGAACCGAATACAGTTTTTTTTGGGCAAAAGGATGCGCAGCAGATTATTGTTATCAAGAAGATGGTAAAAGATCTCAATATCCAATTAAAAATAAAAGCATTACCTATTGTACGCGATAGTGATGGGCTGGCTATGAGTTCACGCAATGCGTATTTAAGTAAAGCACAAAGGCTTGAGGCTCTGAGCTTATATCAAGCCTTGCAAAAAGCAAAGGAATTGATTGGCCAAGGAGAGTGTAATTCGGCTAAAATCATTGCCTCAATGAAAAGATTGATTCTAAGAGGGAAGTCTGTTAGAATAGATTACATTGCTATCGTCGATGCCGAGGATCTTTCCTTTAAAAAACATATCAAGGCAAAGGTGTTAATAGCAATTGCAGTATTTATCGGTAAGGTGCGCTTAATCGATAATCTAATTATCAAGGTTTAAAAATGAAAGGTAATTGAAATGTTGCGAATAATGTGTAAATCAAAAATTCATCGCGCAACAGTAACTGATGCTAACCTGAAATATATGGGAAGCATAACCATAGATAAGAAACTCTTGAAATCTGCCGATATTTATCCTGATGAACGGGTACAGGTGGTGAATCTTAATAATGGGTCAAGGATCGAAACTTATGTCTTAGAAGGTGAGGCTGGTAGCGGGGTAGTATGCATGAACGGACCGGCGGCACGATGGGCACAAATAGGAGATACTGTTATTATAATTTCCTACGGGTTAATGGATTTAAAAGAATCAAAAGCTTGTAAGCATAAAGTTGTTTTTGTTGATGGTAAAAACAGACAAATAAAGAGAACCTCAAATGTTAAAAGATCTGCCTCTAGCCGATGATAAGCAATATATTCTGGCGATAAAGAAAAGAATTGTTGCATTAAAAAAAGAAAAAAAGGCAATAATTGTAGCTCATAATTATGAACGCCCTGAGATACAGGATATCGCGGATATTCTTGGAGATTCTCTTGAATTAAGCCGTGCTGTGACTAAAGTAGCTGCAAAGGTAGTGGTTTTTTGCGGAGTGCATTTTATGGCTGAAACCGCTTCTATCCTCAATCCTCACAAAAAGATCCTTATACCTGTAAAAGAAGCAGGCTGTCCGATGGCTGATATGATAGATCTCAAAGGCTTGTTAAAGTTAAAGAAAGCTAGTCCTGGGGTTCCTGTGGTTTGCTATGTGAATTCATCTGCAGAGGTAAAAGCTGAAAGCGATGTATGTTGTACATCCAGCAATGCTCTCGACATAGTGGCATCATTACCGGATAAAAAGATTATATTCGTGCCGGATAGAAATCTGGGTTCTTATATCCAAACAAAATTGCCGGAAAAAGATATTTTGCTTTGGGAGGGATTTTGCCCGACGCATATGCGTATTGCCGAAGAAGAAATAATTACTTGTAAGAAACAGCACCCTAAAGCAAAATTTATGGCTCACCCGGAATGTCCCCAAAGACTGCTCAAACATGCTGACTATATAGGATCCACTAGTGGGATGTTGAAATACTCAAAAAGCACGAAAGCAAAGGAGATCATTGTCGGTACGGAACGCGGCATGATCCACAGACTGAAAAGGGAAAACCCAGGGAAGAAATTTTACAGCCCAAGTGAGCATTTCATTTGTGCGGATATGAAATTGACAACTCTTGGCTGGCTTTTGCATAGTTTGGAAAATATGGTTTATGAAGTAAAGGTGAGTGAAAAAATTAGAAAGAAATCAGTTGAAGCCTTAAATAAAATGCTAAAGTGTATGCCTGCATCAAATAAGAAAACAAAAGAGACGAAAAGAGAAAAAAGATGATTAAAATAGGTATTGTCGGCTGCGGTGCTATAGGATCTTATCTCATTAGAACTATAAATAAGAGATATAAAGGAAAAGTCAAACTTGTTGGTGTTTGTGACATTGATAAAGAGAAAATATTAAAGATCAACAGAACACTTAAAAAGAAAATAACCGCCTGGTCTCTTATTGCTCTGGTTAAACGCAGTGATCTTGTTATTGAAGCTGCAAACGGTGTAACGGCTGCGGAAGTTTTAAAGCAGGCACTAGTTTCTAAGACTGATGCAATGATAATGAGCGTCGGAGGGATATTGCTGAATCCGGGACTGCTCAAGGAAATAGATAAAAAAAAGATAAAGCTTTATGTGCCAAGCGGGGCTATTGCCGGACTTGATGCTCTTAAGGCGGCAAAAACAGGTAAGATTTCAAGCGTCAAAATAACAACACGAAAGCCTATAAAGGGTCTTATCGGAGCGCCATACTTAATTGACAATAATATCGACTTAAAAACTATTAAAACCGAGAAGGTTATTTTTCAAGGATCTGCCTTGGAGGCAGTAGCTGTTTTTCCGAAAAATATCAATGTTGCGGCAATTTTGAGTTTAGCCGGGATTGGCCCTAAAAAAACTAGAGTAGAGATCGTCGCTAGCTGCAAAATAAAAAGAAATACGCATACTCTTGAAATTAAGGGAGATTTTGGTACAATGATTAGTTGTACCGAGAACCTTCCATCTTCGGTGAATCCGAAGACAAGTATGCTGGCAATGCTTTCGGCAATAGGAACACTCGATGGCATATTAAGCAATGTAAAAATAGGAACCTAAAAATAGTAACATAAGTTCCGGAGTTGTTTGTGGATTGTAAAAATAAAGAAAAAAATCTGGCTATGTGCAATTGTACATATGATCCTTGTTCTAATAAGGGAACCTGTTGCGAATGCCTGCATTATCATAGGAAAATGGATCAATTACCTGCATGTTTTTTTAACAAAGGGGATGAGCAATCATACGATCGGTCTTTTACCCGATTCATGAATTCCAAAAGATAGCATCGATCGTATAAAAATTTAATACTAGGAAGGAGGTGAAATCATGGCAGCAAAAGTACAAAAGGTTGGAATTACGAGAGAAAAAGGGTATCTCTACTATTTAGACAAACAGGGTGATGTTTCCAAGGCTAAAATGGCAAGAGGTGGTAAAAAAGGCGGCAAACCTTCTAAAGTAGAAAAGACAGGCATTACCAGAGAAGCAGGTTATCTCTATTTCATTGACAAAGAGGGCGATGTTTCTAAGGCAAAAATGGCAAGACGTAAAAAGAAAAAATAAGGTAGTTTATCAAATAGATAATTATTGGCCCCTGTGAAGGAAACTTTACGGGGGCTCAATAGTCATAATAATTAATTCTTAAAAAATAATAATTTGAGTGTGGTTTTACATTGTGTTGGGTAAAATAAATAGTGATTAGATAGATCAAGAAGATGAGAAAGAGAGGAGTAAATAAGTCATGACTGAAGAGAAAAAACAGGAAAAGCAAGAAGAGGTAAAACAGGAAGCTGTAAAGGAAGAAACAGCAGCTGAAGCACCCAAAGTTGA
>JAGLQQ010000179.1 GCA_023136735.1 Candidatus Omnitrophota bacterium
AATCCGCAAATACAATTCCCCCTATCTGTTTGATGAGCGAAGAAAAAGTATTTTCTATCTAGGAGTTGGGGCTTTGCTAGAACTATTGACAAATCTTTATAAATATGCTATACATTATGTATGCAAATAAGTTTCGACTTCCAGTAATTCCGTGAAGGATACAGGGACCTTACCTTAAATGTCACCTTTTCAGGGAGGAAAGGGTGAGGCTAATATGTGTTCAATATTCATATTCAGTAGCTTGCCAAAAAAATTCAACAAGGGATTTAATGATTGCGGTGAATTGTGTCTGCAGAAAAAAGAGATTTATTCTTAGGGATTGATATAGGAGCGGGTGCGCTTAAAATCGTTCTTTTGGCTCGAGAAAAGAACGATACGATGCGTCTGTTAAAGGCCGATTACCAGGAGTATGCGGAAAGTGCCTTAGAGCTTAATCCTGAAGATCAGCTTGCCAAAGCGGCTTATTTCCTTAAAAAATTCCTGCGTAATGAGAAAACATTGCGCAATGTTAAAGTTGGCATATCGATTGCCGGGCAATCCGCGTTTGTTCGTTTAGTGAAAATTCCCGTTACAGCTCCGCAAAAATTACGTCAGATAGTTCTTTATGAAACTCAGCAGCAGATTCCTTTTCCGATTAAGGATGTTGTCTGGGACTTTCAGGTTTACGGCAGAGATAAAAAACAACTAAGTATTTTGCTTGCTGCGGTAAAAAAGGAAATGATAAACTCTATCCTTAATATAGCTTCGGAATGTTTGTTGGATGTGGAATTCATAGATGTAAGTAATCTGGCACTTTATAACAGTTTGCAGTATTTTTATAAAGACCTAAAGGAAACCCTGATAATCGATTGTGGAGCAAAAACGACAAATGTTATCGTCGCTAATGCCGGAAAAATTTGGACGAGAAGCTTGCCTATAGGAGGAGAAGATATAAATGATGCGCTTGTGCGTATTTTAAAAATAGATCGCAGACTGGCTGAAAAGATTAAAAAAGAAAAGGGCCGGGTTCTTATGCTCTATCATGAAAAAGAGAGTTTTGAAGTAGTGCAGGATCATAAGATTGCTGAGGCAATCACCGGTGTTTTGACAGACTTGACAAATGAAATCGTTAAAACACTTAATTTTTATAAATCGCAGCATGCCAGAGATATGAAATTTCGCAAAGTTATTTTATGCGGAGGCTTGAGTAAGATTAAAAACATCGATAAATTTTTTGAAAATAGCCTTTCTGTCAGTGTCGAAAAGATGGACTGCTTTAGTTTTTTGACGTTTGATCCTAAGATAGACATGCAAATGAATGAATTTCTTGGGCCAGCTATTGGTCTTGCTTTGCGTGGAAACGGTATGGCGCCTTTAAATATTAACCTTTTGCCTTCAGAGTATTTGCAGTATAAGAGCATGAAAAAGAAGAGTCCCTATATTCTTGGATCATTTTTTATCATTTTTTTGTTATTGGCCGGGTTTTTGACTGTAAGGCTAAATAACTATTATTTCCGCAAAGAGTATCTGAGTTTATTGGAGAATAAAGTATTAGTTTTCAAGAAACATGAAAAGACTATAAAAGAAACAGATGATATTATCCGAAAGTATAGGGATAAAATAGAAGTTATGAGGCAGGCATGTTCAGATAAGCATGCATTGGTTTTTATGCTTGAGGATATCGCTGTAGCTATGCCTGGTAAAATATGGATAAAGAACCTGAATTTTAAACTGGATGAGAAGTTAATAACTCTTGAAGGAATTAGTAGTGATGGGCTGGATTGTGTTGGAGATTTTCAGAATAAATTGCGAAATAATACTATGATTAAAAATGTTAAGATTGAAACAGCTGGTAAGGTCAGCATTAATGTGTTGAGTTTTTCTATGAGTATTTTACTTAATTGAGGTAGTTTTTATAATGGAAGCAATGGTTGTTAAAAAATTGAAAACAGAAATTAAGATTGCGGTAGTAATAATCGTGCTATCTATGGTGGTGATATTGGCTATTGTTTTTATTGCCCGGATAAATTCAAATTTAAACAAAGGAGTATCTTTAGCTGAAACCCAAATCAAAGAGTATAGAAAAACTATGGGCGAGGATGTTGGTGCTTTGATTGAATCACAGGAATCTCTGAAATATGAACTTGAACAAGAATATAATAAGATAAAAAAGTTTCTAAGTAAATCAAATCTAAAAGTGGCTGAAACTGCTGCCGCATTATCTTTTAAAAAATTGCTTTTTGAGGTGCAAGAAAGGATATCTGATAAGGCTAAGCGTAAAAATGTTTCTTTGCCGCAAGATTTAGGCTTTGCGGAATACAAGCTTTTGGTCCCAGATGACTCTCATGCCCCAGTCTTAATGAGTGAACTGGTTATTTTAGAGGAGATAAGCAGTTTATTGATAAAAAACAAGGTGTATGCTCTGAGAAATATAAAATTGCCGCATAAAATTATGTCGATCAGCAAAAAGATGCAAGACGCGACTGAAGTATCTTTTCGATCCTTATCAATGCAATTGTCCATTGAAACGGACTTTAAACAGCTGAAAAAGTTTTTGCTGGATTTAGCAGGTAGTGATAAGACTTATGTTGTAAGGCAGATTGATATAAAGAAGCTAGATGAGACAAGCGATCGTTTAGTTGCGGATATCAATATAAATAGCCTGGAATTATAGGATAATATGAAAGAAAAGTACAAAAATTTAGAAAAAGTTATATTCTTTATTCTGCTTTGTTTTTTGCTGGTTTTCATGCTGGTTTTACTTAAGGGCGGCATAGCAGGTAATGATATTCTTGAGGAAAAAATACAAAGAATATCAACTCAAAGCTCTAAGTATCCATCAGGAGTGAGGGATGATAATAAGGCTCAGGAATATTTAATGAGTGAGGATAAAACTGAAAGATTGTTTTCAACCGTAACTTCTAAAAGAAATATTTTTACACAGAAGGTTTATGAAAATACTGAGATTGTCTCAAGTGATAGTTTGGTTTTACAGGTAATCGAAATAGGTCTTAAACCACTAGGGATTGAATACCAGGGTAGGGTTTCATTTGAAGATGATATTGATATGGTGGCACAAGTGAATGTACATAAGAAGAGCTATTTGGTGAAAAAGGGAACCAAATTTGCGGCTTACAATGTCCATGAATTAAATGGAGAATTCATTGAATTGAAGGATAAAAAAGGTAAAATCATAAAGATAAAATATAGGAAGATTGCTTACACAAATGAGCTGGTTGCAAAGATAAAAGAACTGACCTCTTCTTATTCGGAAACGGTGAATAAAAACGGTACTTTTTTAGCGTATAAGGTGCTTGACATCGACGAAGATTCTGTGTTACTATCACTTCGAGGACAGCAGCTTAGATTAGAGAAAGGAATGGTTCATAAATGAAACGAATTGTCCTGTGTTTTTCCCTCATATTAATTCTGTTAGGTTTCCCCCAGGCTGTAATTTCTCAGGAAAATAGTGCTAAGCCTGATCAAACTCAATCACAAGAACTTGCGGGTCGTTTAGCAAAGCTCAGAGATTCCTTAGATCTTCAGATGGCTGATCAAAATAATACCGATATTTCCGGTTTTGTAAATGCGGCTTATGATGCATGGAATAATAATGACTTTGATAAGGCAATAAAATACTTCAAAAAAGCACAGGTTATAGACCCGGGCAATAATCAGCTAAACGATCTTATTTCTGATGTGGAATGGGACAAAATAAGATATGAGAAACAGAAGGTTGAGCTTGCAAAAGAGATAATAAAGCAGAAAAGAATGCTTGAAACTGATAAGGCATGGCTTATCAGTGCGCCGGAAAGTACCAAAAGGAGCGCAAAAGAAAAGCCCGAGCAGCCGCTTACTCTAAAAATGAAAGCTGCCAACAAAAGAGTAAGCATTGATTTTAATAACGCCCAGTTAAGCAAAATTTTAGAATATCTTTCCAGGATCAGCGATATTAATATCATTATGGACGAGGCTGCTCTAACAAAAGCCGGGCAGGTGACGATTCTACTAAAAGATGTGACTTTGATCCAGGCTTTAGAATCGATTTTGCGAACTAAGGGACTGAGCTATCGGTTTGAGAATGATTTTATCTGGGTCAGTTCTAAAGAAAATATTGCGAATGAGGCAATGATTACTAGAATTTATCATCTTTCACATGGTCTAGCAACATTTACTACATTTAGTACTTTTGATACTGTTACAGTAAAAGAACTCCGAGTAGATCAAAAGGCTGCGGCAGAGGGTGAAAGCAGATCCTATCAGGAGACCTATGAAGGGGTGAAAATAGGAGGTTCCGGAGGAGTTTCCGGGCAGGTGACTTTAACAATTAAAGATGTTTTAAAGGAAATAGTAAGCTGGCCGGAAGGGAGTAGTATTTTTCTAGATAGTCGTACCAGTACGCTTATTGTTCATAATACACCTTCTAACCTGGAAGTCTTATCAAATGCTCTCGATGCCTTAGATGTAAATCCACCACAGGTTATGATCGAGGCCCGTTTTGTGGAAGTGGGGACGGATGATCTTTTTTCACTCGGGCTTAAATTAACTCCTGAAGTCACTGCCTACGGTGCAGGCACATATCATACTTTTCCTTTTGAGAAGGATCAAGAGGATACATACCGTGATCCATTCCCAAATATAAGCTCCAGTAATCTTGGCTTTGGTGTTTTGGATTTTCAGGGTTTTGAGGCTGTTCTTTCGGCAATTGAACAAAATAAGGATAGCAATACTTTGTCTTCACCAAAAGTGACTACTATAAGCGGCCAAGAAGCGATCATTAAAATTGTAAAAGAATATCGCTATCCGACAAAATATGAGATCCAGACGTATGATGCGGTTGTTGGAGATCAGACCAGAACATATTATGCCACAGTTCCTGTAGATTTTAAAACGCGGGATATTGGAATTATATTAAAGGTTACTCCTAATGTAGGTAGTGACGGGAACACTATAAACTTAACTCTCGTTCCGGAAGTCAGTGAGTTTGATATTACAAAAGACATGTATAACTATGGGACAGAAACTCAGCCATATTTACAGCCGTTTTTTAATGTGCGTAATGCTACTGCAAGTATTGTTGTTCATAACAATGATACAGTGGTAATGGGTGGGTTGATGAGGGAAGTTGTTGAACACACTGTCGATAGCGTTCCTATTTTAGGGAAAATACCATTAATTGGAAGAATGTTTACGCGAAAGCATGATAATAAACAAAAAAGAAATCTTTTGATTTTTGTTACGGCGCGTATTATAGCACCAACAGGAGAAACAGTAGAATCTGATATGAATGCTTTATGATACTGGGGGGTATCAAACATAGTCAATCTAAAAATTTAGGTTGATTTAAAAACAGTCTAAATTTGAACACTTCAGGGAGAGTTTCACCCCAAAATTAAAAATCCTCTTACGATATTATGCAAAGAAAAAAACTATATCTTATTGACGGTAATTCCTACACATATAGAGCTTTTTATGCAATAGGTGATTTGGCTAATTCAAGCGGACAGCCTACAGGAGCTATTTTGGGATTTGTAAATATGCTCAATAAAGTGCGTCATGAAGGAAAACCGGATTACCTGGCGATTTGCTTTGATCTAAAAGGGCCGACATTGCGTCATGAGAAGTTTCATGGGTATAAAGCGCATCGCAAGCCTATGCCAGATGATCTACAGACTCAAATGCCTATTATAAAAGAAGTTGTGGGAGCTTATGGTATCCCGATTTTTCAAATGGCAGGGTATGAGGCAGATGATATTATAGCGACACTTGCTATGCGTTTTAAGAGTCAAGTTGATGTTTTTATACTTAGCGCGGATAAAGATATGTTGCAGCTTGTAGATAAATATGTTAGTATTTATACTCCACATAAAGATGATGCGATCACAGATGAAAAAAGAGTTTTTGAACGCTATGGTGTCAATCCCAATCAAATCACTGACCTTTTAGCTTTAGCCGGTGACAGCTCAGATAATATCCCAGGAGTTCCCGGTATCGGTCCGAAAACAGCTGCAGAATTAATCGGGTTATTTGGAAGCGTTGAGGATATTTTAAGTAATACCCATAAAATTAAGCAGCAAAAAAGGAAGCAATTGCTTGAGGAATTTTCCGAGCAGGCTAGAATGAGTAAAGAACTGGCAACTGTTGTAAGAGATGTGCCGATAAAAGTTGATTTGCAGAGGCTAGAGGGATCGGGAGAGGATACAGAGCTTTTGAAAAGGCTTTTTCGGGAGTTTGAATTTAAAAGTCTTTACAGAAATCTAATAAAAGATTCTCCTGTTGAAGATGCGGATTTAAAAGTGGAGATAATTCAAACAGTAAAAGAACTTGAATTGTTTTCAAATGAGCTTAGTAAGGAAAAAGAAATTTCTCTGGTTATACAGCAATTCGATAATAAAACCTCTAAAACTATAAAGAGCTTAGAAATAAGTTTTCATAAAAATAATTTCATCAGGATAGTTCTCAACCAAAAATTAACCATAGATGACTTAAAGAAATTTCTAGGGCCTGTCTTTAATAGAACAGATATTTTAAAAATAGGATATGATTTAAAAGTTGCGTGTATAATGCTGGATGCTTGCGGTATTTATTTAGAAGAGCCGTTTTTCGATATAATGGTCGGAGCTTATTTGCTTGAACCCGGTATCGGAAAGAGTACAATATCTGAAATCGCCGGAGTTTATTTAAGAACCAATATTAATTTGCAGAATCAGGTTTGCGAGCAGATACTTTTGCGGGATATTCTACTTAATGATCTTAAAGCTAAGGGAATGCGTGAGCTGTTCACTCAGGTTGAAATGCCGCTTATCAGGTCATTAGCTTCAATGTACGGACATGGGATATTAATTAATAAGAAGTATCTCTTGGAGCTTGGTGATGAGGTTGATGCGAAGCTAAATACACTTACTAATAATATTTTTGAAATAAGTGGATGTGAATTTAATATCAACTCACCCAAGCAGATAAGTGAGATTCTTTTTGAACGGTTAAAATTGCCTGTAATAAAAAAAGGAAAAAGCGGGCCATCGACCAATGTTGATGTTTTGACTCAGCTCGCGGATAAACATGAGTTGCCGGCTATGATACTTAAGTATAGAGAGCAGGCAAAATTGAAATCAACTTATATTGTTGGCTTGCTTGAGTTGATTAATGCTAGGACTCATAGAATTCATACTACTTTTAATCAAACGGTTACCGCAACAGGACGATTAAGCTCAAGTAATCCTAATCTGCAGAATATTCCGGTGAAAACTGATTCCGGACGGCAAATAAGGGCAGCATTTATAAGTACTACAGGCGCATGGGGGCTTCTTTTTGCTGATTATTCACAAATTGAACTACGGGTTTTGGCGCATCTATCTGGGGACCCTATTTTGATAAAGGCGTTCAAGGGAAATCTTGATATTCACACCTTTACCGCTTCACTTGTTTTCAATATTAATCAGGATGGTGTTACTAAAAAGATGCGTAATATGGCAAAGAGGGTTAATTTTGGTATTATTTACGGTATGGGGCCTTATGCTTTAGCCCGAGACATCGGAGTTAGCCATAAAGAGGCAAAGGAATTCATTGAAGAGTATTTTAAGCGTTATCCTAGAGTTAGGGATTATCTCGATGGTGAGATTAAAAAAGCACGTGAGAAAGGCTATGTAACAACACTCTTGAACAGGAGACGTTATATACCGCAAATTAATGCTAAAGATGCTATGCAAAGAAGTTTTGCTGAGCGAACAGCAATGAATACGCCAATTCAGGGATCAGCGGCAGACTTAATCAAAGCGGCAATGATTGCTGTTTA
>JAGLQQ010000018.1 GCA_023136735.1 Candidatus Omnitrophota bacterium
AATATACTCTTTACAATTACGTCATAAGATGTTATTATAAAAAATGTTATGGGAGAAAATAAAGAGGAATTAAGTTTTGAAGGAGAGGATATTTTAAGAGAAGTTGGAAATATTTGTGTAGGAAATTCAACTGGTATTCTTTCCCAGCTTTTGGGGGGAGTAGTAAGAGTAAATCCTCCTAGTTTAGACATCCTTTCAATGAGCACTTCCGGATTATATAAAAGAGAAAGGGAAGCTTGTCTATGGGGTAAATGCTCAAGTAAGTTCCCATCTGCAAGGCACTATTTTTCTGCTTTTCCCAGAAAAACACGCTCTTAAGATAATTGAAAAATTTCTTTCAGACATGCATACCAGTGGAGCTGAATCCATAAGGTTTGGGATATCGATCATTAAAGAGGTGGGGGGCATAGTACTTTTTTCTTACATTAATATCTTGAGTTCCCTGATTAAAAAATTAATACTTACTTCCGTGCCTAACTTCTTGAGCGGTACATCAGATGAACTTATGACTATGATTCTCAGAGAATACGAATACTGGGGTAATATCTGTGTTGTACACACCTCCTTTAGAGAAATGGGTATGGAAATTGACGGTGACTATTATCTGATCATGGATAAGGCATCGACAGATTTAATCCTGGATTATATGCAAAATCCTGTTGGATAGATACCGGATTTTTTTCCTAGAAATTAAGGCATAATAATGGAATTTTTCCTAAACTTCGCAAAAGTCTTTTTCGCAATGTTAGAAATATTCTTTCTGGTATCGCTTGGAGTTATCTTTGCCAAATTCAATCTTATTGATAAGCAGGGGTTGAGATCTCTAAGTGGGCTGACTATAAATCTGTTTTTGCCTTGTCTTATTTTTAACCATTTAATACATCATTTTAGTTTCTCTTCTCCAAGTGATTGGTGGATTTATCCTTTGCTTGGAGTGGGTGTTTCTGTGCTTGGTTTTGTGATTGGCAGTATTGTATGCGCGATTGATAAGAGCATCAAGGAAAAGACAGAGTTTATCTGCCTTATTACTTTTCAAAACTGTGGTTATTTACCGCTGATTTTGGTTGCTTCAATTTATCCAGATTCGATTGCCAGAGAAATGTTTACACGCATTTTTCTTTTTATACAGGGGTTTAATGTCATTTTTTGGGGCTTTGGAATACAGTTTTTACGTCCGGGAGAACATAAGCTGCAATTTAAAAAAATCTTCAGCCCACCGTTTATAGCATTAATAATATCAATGCTCCTCATCGCTTCTAATATGAAGTTTTTTTTACCTAAAGCGGCTATGAGGGTAACGGAACTTCTGGGAAATTGTACGTTGCCAGTCGCGCTTCTAAGCTTAGGTATAATTTTGACAGAAGCTATGAGTACTCCCATAAACATCCGGAAAAGTTTTTTTCTGAAAGTTCTTTTCAGTAAATTAATAGTTATGCCTTTGATTGTTCTGGGAATCATCAGTATTTTTAATCTGCCTGAATTTATTGCATTGCTGCTGCTTATTGAAGCTCTAATGCCTAGTGCTATAAATTTAGGGGTGGTTTCTTTTTATCAAAAGGCAAAATACGGTCTAATCGGCAGGGCATTGCTCATAACCCATCTCTTCGCAATTATAAGTATTCCTTTTTTCCTAGCAATACTATCCATGCGTTATAGATTCTAGTGAAATATTAAAATAAGAGCGAAAACTCGTAATCTTAGGATCCAAGAGTGATCTCTATCGTGATATGTGTGTTTTTAGGGAAGCTTAATAGGTCTTCGCGTAAAAACTTTAGTTTACGCATTTCAGTGCGTTTATAGGCTATGGCGAAAGGCTTGATCTTGACGGAAACTATTTTATAATCTGCAAAATCAACTTTTTTAGGATTTATGAAAACAACGCTTAACCTGCGCTCTGCAAAATAGCAGGATAGAGAAATTGTATCTGAGTTTTTAAACTGCTTAGCTGATAATTTCGGTTCAATTACCATGTTTCCGAAATGCCCCTTGACTCCAAATACCTGCGTTAGCATTGTGAGAATGTACCAGCTAGCCGATCCGGTAAGGTAAGAATACATGCCTTTGCCTTCAAGGTTAAAATACTCTGGCAGACAGGGGTATATTTTACTCACTTGAGTGTTTGTGGCTAGATTCACCAGGCTCTTCAATACAGAATAGCCTTCGTGTACAAAGTTTCTTTGATATAAAGCATAGGCGAACATCACGCACATATGACTGAATATCGACCCGTTTTCTTTTTCTCCATAAGAAAAAGCAAAGGCCCGCCCTAAGTCTGATTGGGGTTTTCTGAAATTTGTATTTAACTTGAAGCCGCCCAACTTCTTGTCTTTCAAGTATTTGGTTGCGGCGGAAAATATATTCTTTGTTTGCTTTTTTGATGATATGCCGCTCATTATCGGAAATACCTGCCCAGTGAGGGTCATTTTAATATTGCGGCTTATTTTTCCTTCAACCTGTTTTCCTCTATTATCATAGTATCCATTGAAAAATCCGGTATTTTTGCTTAAAGTGATCCATTCCTTTTTGCGTACATGGGCAAAAAGCCATTGCCATTTTTGAGAAAGGTCAGCAATTAAGTCTTCAACTTTTACAGAAACCTTTTTCCCTGAGAGTCTAGTCTTAACGGCATTGAGGTATTTGCGCAGTAAATTAGTTTTTTCATCAGGGTGGTTGTAGTTTATAGGATGTCTATGCAAACGATCAAGCAAAATGAAAAGTTCTTTTGAAATGGTGATGGTTTTCTTTTTCTTTCTCTTTTTTAATTCTAAAAGCAGCATGGTGATTTCGTAAATATTGCGGGCATAGAAGCAGGTGAAAGCAACGCTTTCGCCCTTTTCACCTGCCATATCCAGTCCGTCATTCCAATCCGCATCTTCAAGTTTGATATTATTGTGTTTTCCTACATTGAAGAACTGAACTAGATGTTGGACTAATATATGCTCCAGTACAGTTCCTTGATAAAGATGTCCGTTTTTGGTGTGCAATTGGTTAGAATTCTTGAGTTTTGGGTTCCAGGATGTATCTATTTCCTTTGCTCTGGATAGTTGTTGGTCGTAAAAGTAAGTTGATTTATCGAAAAGGATATCAAAATCACCTGTCTGATTTATATAAAGCTGCAAGGTGAAAAATGGCCATACCCCATGATCCATCCATACGCGACTTATCTTATTACGGTCAGCAATAAAAATACCTGGTTTTTTAGTGATAATAGTTGCATTTGTCCCATCAATTCTTACTCCGGAAAAATTGGCAACGAGAATATCTCTGGTTTGCTGTGGATGCGCAAGGATAAGGGTAAGACAATCCTGCCAGAGATCCCGCCATCCTTTACCGCCCCGTCCGTAGTCAAAATCAGGTAAAAAAGAACAACCGAAAATTTTTCTTAAAATCGGTTGAAGCCCTACCCAACGCAGCCAGTTGTCGTTTACCTGTTCACCAGTGCAAAAACTTATAGCATCTATTCTTCTTTTCCAGTAATCGCTATTATCTCTTAAGGCTTTCTTAACCTTATCAAGGTGGTTGAATTTCTCATAGATTCTCTTTATTTCACTAGGTCTCTGTGCTATACCGAGCATTAGAATGTATGTTATCGATTCATCGGGGATTAGTGTCTTTTTTCTGAATCTGAGCGCTCCGATCGCTTCTTTTCCATGATGGCGAGCTTCAATCTTTTTAACCGGAGAATAATCCTCAACTATAGCTTTAGGACAGATAAAGGACCCTCCCTCACCAAGAAAAGATTCAATTATTGGAAACTGACCTATGCAAGGGGAGGAGTCTTGTTCACATCCAAAAACATAATAGGAATAAAAATTTGTTTTATGACCTCGTTCATCAAAAGACATCTCCGGTTTTACTATTATACCGTTTCTGGTTATTTTTGTCCTATGCAGTAAACTTGTGACATGCCGGTGATTGCGCAGGTTATCAGCAGAGCGGCCGAATATAGGGATAGCTGATGTTGGGGTAAAGGTTATTGCACGTTGGGAAGTATTGGTTATCTTAACGGTCATTAATTCCACATGCTCACCGCTTGATGGAATAAAGTTGGTGATTTCAGCATCAAGACCCATCATTTTATTGGATCTTTTGACGGTATGCCAGAGTATCCCGGCTTTTAAAGTTACTTCTTCCTCAGAATTATTAGGTAGATGCGGTGTGCCGTTGATTGCCCAATAGGCATTTTTATTTATATATATCCAGAAATTTCGACCAGAAACAGTTGAGTAAAGGTCTTCACTGGTTATCGGAAGCATCAAAAAATTGTTTTGACCTATTTTTATATCTCCCATTAGAAGAGGAGTAACAGACGACATGAATTCTGCCTCATTGGCTAGAGGAAAATAAAGCCGGCTTATTTGCTCAGGATTGGAGAATGTGAAATCTCCGTTTCGATTTGTAAAATTCCATAAGTTATTTTTCATAGTGTTTGTAATTCCTGAGGCAATAGTTAAATGCCCAGCTTTTAAAAAGCTATCATAAAGGTATAATTTTCCAAGAATTATATTATAAAAGGAAATCCACTTTTAATCAAGGAAAAGTATTTTCTATCTAGGAGTTGGGGTATCTAGGCTCAGATTGACATTGCTAAAATTATATGTTAAAATTTTCTTAAAATAGGTAATGAAAAATTTCTTAACTTTTATAAAACAAATGGGTTGCGGAATTTTAAAAACAAACAATATATTGTGTCTTTTTTGAAGATCATAAAAGGAGAGTTCTAAATGAAGCTATTCGTTACCGGAGGCCTTGGATTTATAGGCAGTAATTTCATTAGATATATATTGAACAAATATCCGAATGCAAGCATTGTTAATTTTGACAAGCAGACATATGCATCATGTAAGGCTAGCCTTAAGGATATACAGGGCTCTAAAAGATACCGATTCCTCAAGGGTGATATCTGCAATAAAAGAGCTGTGAAGAATGCGATGAACGGATGTAATGCTGTTATAAATTTTGCAGCTGAGAGCCATGTGGATAGATCTATTAAAGACCCTGTAGTTTTCTTAAAGACAAATATTATTGGGGTGGAAGTGCTTTTAAGTGTAGCAAAAAACTTAAAAATTAAGAAATTTATACAAATAAGTACAGATGAAGTCTACGGATCTCGTCTTCGAGGATCATTTAAAGAAGGTGATATTTTGGAACCAAATAGCCCGTATTCCGCGAGCAAAGCTTCTGCGGATCTAATTGTCCGATCATATTCAAAAACATATAATTTTAATGCAATGATCACACGCTCTAGTAATAATTTCGGGCCTTTTCAATTTCCAGAAAAGGTGATTCCTCTTTTTGTAACTAATCTTCTGAAGAATAAAAAAGTTCCACTTTACGGAGATGGAAAAAACGTCCGTGACTGGATTTTTGTGTTGGATAATTGCGCGGGTATAGATCTTGTCTTAAGAAAGGGCAAGGGGGGAGAGATTTATAATATCGGTGCAGGCAATGAAATAAACAATAAACAACTGACCCAAACGATTCTTAAAATACTTGAAAAAAGTGACAAATATGTAAAATATGTAAAGGATCGTCTTGGGCATGACCGACGCTATAGTATTGACACAAGTAAAATCCGCAAATTAGGATTTAAACTTGAGGTCTCTTTTCCTGAGGCCATAGTTTCTACAGTTAACTGGTATAAGGTGAATCAATTATGGTGGATGAAGCTAAAAAAAGGATATTAATTACAGGGATAAACGGTATGCTGGGGCAAGATTTAGGTCCTGTTCTTGAGACTCAGTTTCTCATTAGCGGTATAGATTTGCAAAACCCAGAGGGTAGCAAGTATGATTACTTTTGCTGTGATATTACAAATATCAATGAGTTAACAGCGGCTTTTGAGAAAATTAATCCTTGGTTGACTATTCATGGGGCAGCTTTTACAGATGTTGACGGCTGTGAAAATAACCCGGAAAAAGCTGAGGCGATTAATATTAAAGGGACAAATAATATTGTTAGCTTATGTAAACAATATGGAACAAAACTTATATACATAAGCACAGACTATGTCTTTAGCGGGGAAAAATCCTCTGCTTATACTATAGATGATACTCCGGCACCGTTGAATGTCTATGGCAGGACTAAGCTTGAAGCTGAGCAGTTGGTCTTAAGGGAATTGCCTGAGAGCTTGATCGTTAGAACAAGCTGGCTTTTTGGTAAAGGCGGGAAAAACTTTGTAAAAACTATAATTGATAAATCCTCTCAGGTTGATACTTTGAAAGTGGTAAATGACCAAAGAGGATCTCCAACGCATACGTTATCTCTGTCACTGGCTTTAAAAGAGTTAATAAGTGCTGTGTTTTTAGCACCAGTGAATGCAGAGAACTACGGGGTTTATCATGTAAGCAACAGTGAAAATTGCACCTGGTATGAATTCGCCAAAAAGATTACAGATTTATGCGATATTGATGTGAATATTGTTGCGGTTGATTCGACAGAGTTTGTGCGACAGGCATTAAGGCCTAAACGGTCTATTCTTGATAATAGCCGTTACGAGAAAGCTACTAAAAATAAACTTTGTTCTTGGGTGCAAGCTTTGCAATCATATCTAACTCAAGGTTAATCAATCTTTAAAAAAGGAGTGGTGATGTATGTATAAAACCATGCCGGAAATATCTGCGGGAGCGGTATTGTATACAAAGATTGTGGATAGATTCAAGGTAATACTTTATAGCCGAAAGAAAGGTACTCAATGGTGTTTACCTAAGGGAAAGCTTGAAAAAGGCGAAACCAGAGAAGACGCGGCCATAAGGGAAGTTAAAGAAGAGACAGGGTTGGAAGGAGAAATAATAGAACATTTAAAAGATGTTTATTATACCTATATTGATAGTAGAAGAAAATTGCAGCTTAATAAAACTGTACATTATTTCTTAATGAAATATATTCAAGGCCTGATATGCGCAGATGATGCTGGGGTCGAAGATGTTGTTTGGTTTGATATTGAAGAGGCTATTGAAAAGGTTGCTTTTGATAATGAAAAACAAACTTTACGAAGAGCCCAGAGCGTGCTAAAACAATCATAAGGAAACAGAGAATAATGAAGTTTAAAGAATTAGCAGTTTACTTCCAAAGGTTAGAATCAACACCAAAGCGTCTTGAGATGACTGACATACTTGCAGAACTTTTCAAAAAAGCAGCTCATGATAAAAAAGTGAATATCGAGGAGATTATCTATCTTTCTCAAGGGCATCTATTGCCATCGTTCAAGAATATAGAATTTCAAATGAGTGAAAAACTTCTCCAAAAAAGCATTGTTCTTGCCACAGACAAACCGGGTAAACTTGTAGAGGATATGTTTCAAAAAATAGGTGATTACGGTAAAGTTGTTCAAAACCTAAGTGATATAGATAGTAAAAATTTAAGCATTGCGGATGTGTATAAAAAATTGACTGAGCTTTCTGGTTTTTTCGGCTCAGGTGTAGTAGCAAAGAAGACGGAATATTTGGGTATTTTACTTAAAAGCACAACTCCTCTCGAGGCAAAATACATCGTTAGGATAATAATGGGTAAGCTTAGGCTGGGAGTCGGTGATCCAACTCACTTAGACAGTTTATCATTTGCTTATAATGGTGATAAAAGTTTAAGGAAACCGCTTGAACGGGCTTACAATTTATGCTGTGACCTTGGGCTTGTAGCAAAAATCTTATTTAGTGAGGGGATTAAACGTATAGAGGATTTTGAAGTTATTGTCGGTTGTCCAATCCGAATGGCTTTAGCTGCACGGTTGGCTGGAGCAAGTGAGATCATTGAAAAGATTGGCACTTGCGCGGTTGAGGCAAAATATGACGGATTCCGCTGTCAGGTACATAAAATCGGCAATGAAATTCAGGTTTATTCGCGTAATTTGGAAAATACAACCCATATGTTCCCGGAGATAAAAGAGGGTACATTGGTTCAAATAAAAAATAAAAATGTTATATATGAGGGGGAGGCTATCGCGTATGATCCTCGTACGGGAGAGTGCTTGCCGTTTCAAACTACTGTGCAGCGAAAAAGAAAACATGGGATAGAATCAATGCGCAAGCAATTTCCTCTTAAACTTTTTGTTTTTGATATGCTGTATGCTGATGTTGACATTACCAATAAAAGCTATGAGCAAAGAAGAGAGGTTATGGCGTCTGTTATCGGAAAAGGTAATGTTTTGGAAGTTTCGCCGGCGCGTATTGTCAAAACACCCCAGGAGCTGGAAAATATATTTGAAGAATCACTTCTTGATGGCCGTGAAGGGATTGTGGCTAAACGTTTGGATGGGACGTACAAGGCAGGAGGAAGAAATTTTAATTGGATAAAATTAAAAAGTTCCTATTCTGGGGAACTTAATGATACAATCGATTGTGTGATTGTGGGGTATTATTTTGGTAAGGGATTGCGCGCATCTTTAGGGCTTGGCTCACTTCTGACATGTGTTTATGATAAAAAAGATGAAATATTTAAAACTATTGCTAAGATTGGTTCAGGGTTAACAGATGCTGAGCTTGTAAAATTTAGAAAAATGCTTGAGACAGTAAAAGTAAAAACTAAGCCGGCAAAAGTTGATTCTATACTTGAACCTGATGTGTGGGTTGAGCCGAAATATGTCATAGAAGTTCAGGCTGATGAAATAACTCGCAGTCCTGTACATACTTGCGGTAAAGTACACGATAAAGATCCAGGTTATGCTCTTCGTTTCCCGCGGACTGTGGACAAGATACGGGAGGATAAGGATGCTGAGGATGCAACAACAGTTAATGAAATTATAAATCTATTCAATATGCAGGGGAGGAAAAAATAATATGTTAAAGGAAGCGCTGCTTTGGGATGAATTTACAGGTAAAAGTGTTCGATGCCAATTGTGCATGCGAAAATGTATGATTGATGAGGGAGCCATGGGATGGTGTCAGACCCGTTTAAACAAAGCAGGTAAGCTCTATACCCTTACTTACGGCAGAGTCTCCTCATTAAGTGTATCTTCAATTGAGAAGAAACCTATGTTTAATTTCTTTCCAGGTACGGTTTGGCTTTCTCTGGGCAGTCTGGGATGTAATTTTCAGTGCCACGGATGTCAGTCTTGGGAGTTGTCTCACTGTGAGGTTAAAAACGACTTAAGGAAGACTTCCTATATGAGCCCTGAAATGGTTATAAAAAAAGCAAAGCAAAATGGCTGTCAGGGAATTGTTTTCACATACAATGAGCCTACGATGTGGTTTGAATTTGTTCTGGATGTTTTTAAATTGGCAAAAAAAACGGAATTATCTACTTGTTTTGTAACTAATGGTTATATGTCTCCCAAAGCGCTTGACATGATCGCTCCTTATCTGGACGGATTTTGCTTGGATGTAAAGGGAGCTTTTATGGAGAGCTATACCCGCATCGCCGATGTCTCTGATATTAATATTGTTTTCTCAAACGGGAGTGATGCCAAACGTAAATTTGCTATACATGTGGAAGTTGTTACTAATGTTATCCCTGGTTATAATTCCAATGAGAAAGAAATGAAAGAAATAGCTGCCTGGGTTTTTGCTGAGCTTGGCAAGGACACTCCATGGCATTTAACAAGGTTTTTCCCTTACGGAGGGCTCAAGGATGTACCACCGACTCCGGTTGATTTACTTGAAAACCTCAGGAATATGGGTTTGCGCGAAGGCCTTTTGTATGTTTATATCAGTAATATATCCGGACATGCAGGATTGAACACTTACTGTCAGAGCTGCAAGAAGGTTATCGTGAAAAGGAAGGAATATGATGAGGTGGAAAGTAAACTCATCGAAGGGCGATGCTCGTATTGCAAGGCGCTTATTTTTGGCAGATTTGCATTCAAAGGATAGGCTGTTTCCTGAGTTTTTTAGCGGTTTAGTCTTTTAAACTTTTCAATATCTCCGCACAAATTCAATTTATATCTGCGAATCATATATTTGATGCAATTTAAACCAGTGTAAGGGGTATTGTGATATTTTTGGTTCTTTCTTGTTTAAGTTGAACGAAAGAACCTGATTACACCGATTAAAAATCCGATTACATGGGGCATTCTTAATTTGCTTTAATAACTTGCGAATCATTAAGTTATAGTAATCTATTCAACTTAATTAAGAATGACACATATTTTTATAGAAAATAAAGTGTAAGGAGTTTATATAATGCGTATTCTATTAACAAATGATGACGGCATAAACGCGCAAGGGCTCTATGAGCTTTATCTGCGGCTTGTTAAATCATATGATGTGAGTGTCTGTGCTCCTGATGCAGAAAAAAGTGCAATAGGTCATGCTATAACGCTAAATACGCCTCTTAGAATAAAAAAGGTTTTAAAAAATAAGAAATTTTACGGTTATTCAGTTGATGGGACACCGGCAGATTGTGTTAAAATTGCCGTAAGAAGTATTTTGAAGGGAAAGCCGCAATTGATAATCTCCGGGATTAATCACGGTCAGAATCTTGGTTCGGATATTATGTATTCAGGTACAGTATCTGCGGCAACTGAGGGAACTATTTTAGGTATTCCTTCTATAGCGGTATCTCTTGCAACCTATAAAAACCACAACTTTGATTTTACAGCGGACCTTGTAAGTTCAATGGTAAAAAAAATCAAGAAAAAGGGTCTCCCTTCTAGAACTCTGTTGAATGTTAATGTTCCTAGTATTAAAAAAAACATGATAAAGGGAGTAATGGTTACAAAACAGGGAAAATCCTTATATCAGGAAAACTTTGTCAAGCGGGATGATCCAAGGGGTAATAGTTATTACTGGCTGAGTGGGAAGGTTAAATGGCTGACAAAGCCAGCGGGCTCGGATATTAAAGCTATTGAGGATGGATATGTTTCAATTACTCCGCTTAAGTTTGATTTAACTGACTATAAGGCAATAGATGATTTAAAGGAAATGGATTTTAAACTACCATGAAATCAAAAGAAGATCTAATAAGTATTTTAAGCAGGATTTGTAATAAAGACAGCAGATATAAGATAGATGCGTATACATTTGTTCTGGCTGCTCTTAATGTTACAATGGAATCTCTTGATCGCAATGGTCATGTGAGCGGCCAGGAGTTGACGCATGGTATTAAAGGCTTTGCTATTACGGAATACGGTAGGATGGCGCGTACCGTATTTGAGCATTGGGGTATTAAGACCACAGAAGATTTTGGTTATATAGTATTCAATATGGTTGAAGCCGGAGTGCTTGGCAGGACAGAATCAGACAATATTAATGATTTTAAAGACGGTTTTGATTTTCAAAAAGCTTTTGAAGATGAGTATACATTCTAAAAATTTTTAGATAATTATTAAATACATTTATAAAGTGTTGCGATGCAGCCTGTTTTGTGGTACAATTAGTATAGTCGATAAAGGCAAACCCGTTGAAAAACGGGGACGGCATAATGTGTTTGTAAGAAAACGCATGGTGCCCCCGGATTTAGTTTTTCGGGGCAATGCTACAGACCTAAAGTGTTTGTGAAGGTGCTGCGATTTTCAAAAGAGTCTCCATGACCCGAATGGAGAAGAAGTCACAAATTATGAGCGGCGTTGGGTGATGAGCGCAATGGTGGCTGGGTTGCCGTAGGTGTTATTTTACCTTTATCGACTTTTTTTATTTCTCCCTTCCTGTTTTGAAATCAGATTTTGATGTTTCTTTCCATTTATGTTATACTTTTCCACAGATGAAAAATTCACGTTTTTTTACATCAATAGAACTTGTAGTCGTGTTAGGAATTATAAGCTTGTTGCTTGGCTTGACTACGGTTTATTATTTTAATTTCAAAACAGCTACTGCATTAAAGCTAGCTGCGCATGAAGCGGCTGCTACATTGAATCAAGCCAGGAGCCTGGCTATTACAAAGCAGGAAGAGCATAGTGTGTTATTTGACCTTGCCAATAATCAATATGAAATACAGGATTCCGCTGCGCTTAGAGTTGATGAGGAACACCGCTTGGGTGAGGGCATTATTATTGATCTTTGCAATTTTGATTCCAATAGCGCGACATATTCTCCCACTGGTACCGTTGAGGGAAAAAGGGTGATTTTAAAGGACAATAAAAATGAATATTATACAATAAAAGTTTTGAATGAAACCGGCAGGGTAAAAATATTAAATTATAGAGAATTGCCTAGCGGCTGAAAATATTTTACCGATTGATCCCGGGATATATGTTTTTTTTGGTTAAGTTGTAGAGTACTGATTTGTTGAACATTTAGAGTAATGATAAAATTTTAAGGAGAAGGTCGAATGATCTCATTTCAAGATTTCAAGAAGATGGAATTAAAGATTGCTACTGTTAAAGATGTTCAGGATCATCCTGATGCCGATAGGCTTTATGTTTTAAAAGTCAAAATTGCTGAAGGGCAGATGAAGCAGATAGTTGCAGGTATAAAAAAGCATTATTCTAAAGAATATCTGTTAGAAAAACAGGTAGTAATTGTGAATAATCTGGAACCTGCTATGCTGCGGGGTGTGGAGAGTCAGGGTATGCTTCTGGCAGCATCTGATGAAAACGATTTGGCGGTGATAGTTCCTGAAAAGAAACTTATAAACGGCAGCTCTGTCAGGTAAATTAAGGGGATTAATAGATGAAAAAGAAAATGAAGGTTTTTACAATTCTTGGGACTCGTCCGGAAGTTATTAAGCTTGCTCCGGTTATTCATCAGCTCAAATTACATAAGAAACAAATAGTTTCAAAGGTTGTGTTAACTGGACAACATAGGAAAATGGCGGATCAGTTCTTAAAATTGTTTGGTATAAAGCCTGATTATGACCTTAACATTATGATGAAAAATCAGACGCTGGTTGATGTGTCAACCCGATGCTTAATAAGGTTCTCTAAGGTCCTTGTTAAAGAAAAGCCTGACCTTATTCTTGTTCAAGGGGATACTACCTCTGCGTTTATCGCATCGCTTGCGGCATTTTATCTTAAGATTCCGACAGGTCATGTTGAGGCTGGGCTTAGGACCTTTGATAAATATAGGCCTTTTCCTGAAGAAATAAACCGTCAGCTGATATCAGTAGTCGCTGATTTTCACTTTGCTCCAACAAAAAGAGCTAAGAGCAATCTGTTGAGGGAGCATATAAACCCTAAAAAAATCTATTTAACCGGGAATACAGTTGTTGACAGTCTGTATTCGATTGCCGGCAAAAAATACACATTAAGAAATGAGATATTGAAGAAAATAGATTTGGATAATAAAAAGGTGATTTTAGTTACTGCACATAGGAGGGAGAGTTTTGGAGGTCCTTTTAAGGCGATTTGTAAAGCTATCAAAGAAATTTCCGAATTTAAAGATGTGGAGATTATCTATCCTGTGCATTTAAACCCGAACGTGCAAAAACCTGTAAATAACCTTCTTCAGGGAAGAAAGAATATCCATTTGCTTGACCCCTTAGATTATGAGACATTTGTTTTCTTGTTGAGAAAATGCTATTTTGTCCTCTCTGATTCAGGCGGCGTACAGGAGGAATCGCCTGCGTTTAATAAGCCGATTTTGGTCATGAGAGAGGTTACTGAGCGCCAGGAAGGCGTAGAAGCCGGGGTAGCTCGTTTGATTGGTATGGATTCAAGCCGGATAGTTAAAGAAGCAAGAAAACTGCTTAATTCTAATGCTCAGTATGCTAAAATGTCAAAATCAGCCAGTCCTTACGGAGACGGGACGGCTTCAAAGCAGATTGTAGAAGCTATAATAGAAAATTTTAAAAAATCCGGTAGGTAAAGGGGGCGATAATTCACTGAAAAGCACCTATTAATGTCTTTTATAAAAACCTCTGACACTATGAAACACTCCCTAATTCCTAAATAGAATTCTGCAAAGGAAGATTAATCCAGAGGTAGTAAGTATTTAGAAAGAATTGGATAATCACTTAAAAGTTAAAAAAAAATCCGCAAATACAATTCC
>JAGLQQ010000180.1 GCA_023136735.1 Candidatus Omnitrophota bacterium
TAAAAAAATTGTTAAAGATAAAATGGAGAATGTATTGGACCTTGATGTTCCAATTGAAGTTAGTTTTAAAATGGGGAAGAACTGGAGAGATGCAAAATAGGGGGCTGCTTTTGAAAAGGTGGCCTGGGTAAAATACCCCGCCAAAAGGCGGCGAGGTCAATTCATCCGCATAGGCGGATTCATTTAGGGGGGAATAATGAAAATATTGTTTTGTAGTTCTGAAGTAGTACCGTTTGCAAAAACTGGTGGGCTTGCTGATGTGGCTGGCACTCTGCCGCCTGCGCTGAAAATTGCCGGCGTCGAGGTAAAGATTGTAATGCCGAGATACAAATGCGTTGATGTGAAAAAATTTAAGTTAAAAAAACTTGATAATGAAACATATTCAACTACGCTGGGAAAAAATGTAGAGGTTTTGCTGCTTGAAAAAAAGAGTTTCTTTGATAGAGCCGGATTATACCAGCAAAAAGGGCTGGACTATCCGGATAATCTGGAGCGCTTTGCGTATTATTGCCGGGCGGCGCTTAAGCTGATAAAGAAAATAAATTTTAAACCTGATGTTATTCATTGTAATGACTGGCAGACCGGGCTTATTCCGATTTATCTTAAAACAATTTTAAAAAATGATCCGTTTTATAAAAACATAAAAACGATTTTTACAATACATAATCTCGGATATCAAGGGCTTTTTCCTAAAGAAGAGCTTGCTAAAACCGGGTTGAGTAAAGAGCTTTTTTCCGTTAATGGACTTGAATTTTACGGTAAGATCAATTTGCTTAAAGGAGGCTTATTGTTCGCGGATTCCATCAGCACGGTAAGTTCTACTTATGCTCATGAGATACAAAGTGCTGAATTTGGCTGTGGGCTGGAAGGAATTTTGCAGAAAAGAAAAAAGGATATTACAGGGATATTAAACGGGATTAATTATGATGAATGGGATCCCAAGAAAAATAAAGCCTTGGTAAAGAGTTATGGACCTGATTCAATTGAAGGTAAATATGAAAATAAAGAGGCTTTGCAAAAGCTCGAAAAACTCAAGGTGGACAGGAAGATACCTCTTCTGGGAATAATTACACGGCTTGCGGATCAGAAGGGTTTAGATATCCTTGCGGAAGTAATAGAGGAGGTTGTAAAAATGCCGGTGCAGTTTATTTTGCTTGGTACTGGCGACCCTAAGTATCATAAATTGTTTGAAAATCTAAGCAGTAAGTATAAAAACACTTCAATTCATTTGAAATTTGATGCTACGCTTGCTTATAAAATTTATGCGGGTTCAGACATTTTTCTGATGCCTTCATATTATGAACCCTGCGGTTTGGGGCAGCTTATAAGTCTTAATTTCGGAACAATTCCTTTGGCGCGCAAGACAGGCGGGTTGGCAGATACTGTGGAGGATTTTGATCCTTTTACTAAAAAAGGAAATGGATTTATGTTTTCTGATTATCAAGCAGGATCATTGCTTGAGGCAATAAAACGCTCACTTTGTGTTTATAATGACGATAAGACATGGCAGAAGCTTGTGATTCGGGCAATGAAATGTGATTTTTCCTGGAAAAAATCAGCTAAGGATTATGTTAATTTATATAAAAGTATCAAAGCTTAAGAGACTCTTATGATCGTGATCGGTCTTACCGGAGGACTTGCCAGCGGCAAGACTGAAATAGCTAAAATGTTTGCTGCTCTTGGAGCAAAGGTTTTAAATGCAGACAAAATTGCGCATAGAGCTCTTTATAGAAAAACAATTGCTTATAAACAGGTTATCGGAAAATTCGGTAAAGGCTTTCTAAATGCGGATGATTCTATTAACAGAAAGAAACTTGCTAAGCTGATATTTGAGAGTGATAAAAAACAACAGCAGTTATGCCGGATTATACATCCGTGGGTTTTTGAATACATAAAAAAGAGAATAAAAAAAATAGAAAAAAACAAAGCAGTTAAAGCGGTTGTTGTTGAGATGGTAGTGCTGATTGAATCAGGGTTTTATAAGCATATTGATAAAATTTTGCTTGTAAATGCGACTACTGGTCAGCAGATGCAAAGAGCTATTTTAAGAAATAATATGACTAAGGTCCAGGCTAAACAGCGAATGCGCTTTCAGCTTGGGTTTAATCAAAAAAGCAAATATGCTGATTATATTATTGATAATCGTCGAACATTAAAAGATACAGGTAAACAAGTGGAAAAAATATGGAAAACAATTTTAAGGGAGAAATAATTTTTAAAGGAAAGGGATGGAGATGAAACCAAAACAAGAAAAACCAAAACAAGTGAAAGTTGAAAACAGAAATAAGTTCTTCGCAGAAAATAATGTTCGTAGTAATCCGCCGCAGTTGAATGAACGCCGGTCGCAAAAGTCAGAAGGGTATATGGATATAGGGGAATTAAAGAGAACTAGTGGAGCTAATCTTATCAAAATTGCCAAGGAGTTGAAGATTATCGGAATAAGCGGTTCTAGAAAACAGGATTTGATATTTAAGATATTGCAGGGCCAGGCAGAAAAAGCTGGAAATATGTTTGGTGAGGGAATATTAGAGGTTTTGCCTGATGGCTTTGGATTTTTGCGTTCTCCGAACTACAATTATTTACCTTGCCCAGATGATATATATATCTCTCCGTCTCAAATAAGAAAGTTTGCTTTAAGGACTGGAGATACTGTCAGCGGGCAGATCCGGCCACCGAAAGAAGGAGAACGATATTTTGCTTTGCTGAAAGTAGAGGCAGTTGATTTTGAGGCGCCCGAAAAGGCAAAGGAAAAAATTCTTTTTGATAATCTAACGCCTCTTTATCCGGATGACCGTTTTATCTTGGAAACAACTTCGGAGGAGGTATCCACGAGAATTATGGACCTGCTTGCTCCTATAGGCAAGGGGCAGCGAGGACTTATTGTTGCGCCTCCTTATAGCGGTAAAACAGTGTTGCTGCAGAAAATTGCAAACAGTATAACTGCTAATAATGATGACGTGATTCTTATCGTTTTGCTAATAGATGAACGTCCTGAAGAAGTTACAGATATGCAGCGTTCAGTAAAGGGAGAAGTTATTAGCAGTACTTTTGATGAGCCGCCGGAGCGTCATGTGCAGGTAGCGGAAATGGTTATTGAAAAAGCAAAGAGGCTTGTGGAATGTGGTCGAGATGTAGTAATATTACTTGATAGTATTACTCGATTGGCAAGAGCGTATAATACGGTTGTACCTCATTCTGGAAAGATATTGTCTGGAGGAGTGGACTCAACAGCTTTACAGAAGCCAAAGAGATTTTTTGGGGCTGCAAGAAATATCGAAGAAGGAGGATCTCTGACAATATTGGCGACGGCCTTAGTTGATACTGGTTCTCGAATGGATGAAGTTATATTTGAGGAGTTTAAGGGAACAGGTAATATGGAACTGCAGCTTGATCGTAATCTGTTCCAACGCCGTATTTATCCGGCAATAGACATAAAGCGTTCAAATACCCGTAAAGAAGAACTTTTGGTCAATCCGGATGAGCTGAAACTTATTTGGATACTGCGTAAAGCATTGAATGAGCTGAGCAGTGTCGAGGCAATGGAACTTCTTACCGGAAAACTCAGGAAAGTGAGCACAAATGCGGAATTTTTGCTCAGTCTTGCTAAAAACGGGCAAAGCGGATAAAGTAATGAAATAAAACTGGGAAACATCTGGACAGGAAACATCCCTAATTCCTAAATAGAATTCTGCAAAAGAAGATAAAGACAAGGGGTAGTAAGTATTTAGAAAGAATTGGATAATCACTTAAAAGGTGAAAAAGTTGTTTATGGGGGGAAATCGCGGCAAACAGCCAGGTGAAATTGTATTT
>JAGLQQ010000181.1 GCA_023136735.1 Candidatus Omnitrophota bacterium
ACTATTCTTGGCCAAGCGTTTATTGGCTTTATCTGTAAAAATGTCTTTTAGCATACTCAGCCCTTTTGGGCTTAGAGAATCTTTGTACTCTATAATATTATTTTTAATTTTTGTGCCTGCTCTTGAGCAAAAAAGGCCGATAATAAAATCTTTACCCTTCTGCCCATCTAATGCCGCCTGCGCTAATATAGTTTCTACAATAAAGCTGCTTGAGTGAAATCGCTCCGCATACTCAGATGCTTCAACTATGTTTTGCTTTGCCTTTGCATAGCTTGCTTCGTGCAAATAAGCCGCGGCAAGCATAATACGCGTTGAATATCCGCAAGAATTATTAAACTTTGCCCTAAGTACCTTATCCTTTTGTTTAACAAGCAATACTTGATTTAAGTACTTGCGCACCTTAGCGTTTGACGCTGAACCACAGAAAAGATTCCTGGTCAATAACGCTTTAGCATCCTGGCCATCAGTTTTACTTAAAGTTTCAAGTACCCCCTGATATTTTCCATTTTCCAAATCAGCTAAAAACTCCGCGAAAAACTCCCGATCAAACATTTCGGTAAGTTTCTTGATCTGAGACTTATCCGTTCCATTTACTGTGACATAAGCTTTTATAAACTCAAGCATCGACCTCATGAAAAGAATATTCATTTTTGCGATAAAAAAATTTGAATACTGATCATGTGTCTGGATTTTATGCATATCTTTAAGCGCCCTCACCGCTTGTCCTAAATGCTCTGAGGCAGCAGCCCAATCATTATCTTTGATGCTTTCTCCTGATAGCTTAGCGCTAACCTCAGTTATACAAATAAGAGGGTCAAGCCCCTCGTCCGCGGCTGCAGCTGCTTTTGAAAGTAACTCAATATATTTCCCGGCAAGCGCCATGGTTTTCGTATAAGATGTAAATATTCCCGCTTTACGTTCTTCGAAATCGTCTGGTATTTTACCATGAAAACTATCACTAAACGCCCACAGCATATGATAATACTCCCAATAAAATCTTCTAAGTCTCGGCAAGGCATCAGGCTGAGAGAGAAGATTATCAGCTAAAGGAATAACTTTATCATAAAAAAGTATTGCCTGGGGATAATCACCATTTTTCTTGCACTCATTTCCGGCAAAATGTAAAACCGTAAAATACGTATAATACATTTCATCTATCATTTTCTTTGACGCGCTTGTTTGTTCTAAAACAGCGCTTTTTTCTTTAGCCAGCTTAAAATAATCCAAAGCCTCACCGGAAAAAATAAGTTTTTCCTCTAAAGATAATTTACTATCGGTTGCTAATTGAGCGCACGCGGTGCCCATTATCAGGATACTCTGAAAATCCGGCTCTATATTTTGCAAGGAAAAAGCATCCAGTAAAAATGTTTTTACTTTTGAATAATTATTAAGTTTTTGACGTGGACTCAAGCTTGAGTCATTTTCAGCTAACTGGTAAAACACTTCCGCTTTTAGCGTTAAAACCAAACAAACAACCTCTATCTCCTCCGCGGTGAACAACTGCTTTAACTGATTAATATCAATAGTCTCAAACACTCGCGCGCTTTCATTGAACATATTAACTGCTGTAGCCTTGGAATACGCCCCATCCTTATTTTGATATATCTTAGGTAAATGGTTTACCACGGTAAGAGACCCCTCAAAAAACGCCGCGGCCTCGTAACCTTTCTTATATAAATCAAATGCTTCTTTAAATGCTGCAATAAAATCACTTATCAGGTGATCGTTTTTCAAACTTCCAGAGTCAGCGATAAGTTTTTCTACTACCTGCACCGGATCAAGCGGCACACTGTTTTGACTAGCTAAATCAATAGCCTGCTCATACCCCTGTTGGAATAATCCCGCGTCAACACACATAACAGGAGCAAGCATTTCCCGCGTTCCTGTTTTCGAATCATCTTCCAGGGCAAAAGAAATATTGCTTGTAACCATCCCTATGATTATCGCAAAAACCGGCAAATTCAAATTCTTTCTCATGATTCCGTAAATCATATATTTATCCCTTTTGATTTAATTTTATATAGCTTGTCTAATTAAATAATAGTGGCCTAAAGATGCTTTTTCTCCATACTCTTTAACCACTCTATGCCGCATAATATTTTTTCTTCTTTGAAGAGTATTATTAACTTGCTCCAAATCAGACTTAACATCAAGATCCCCCAGCAGGTTATCTATCATATTTACAAACTCACGATCTTTCTCTCTCATCGTATCTATCGGCAGCTTTCGCATATCATTCTGCTTAATAATCTCCGCAAACCAGCTATTAATAGTTCCGGTAATTTTTTCATACCCAGGTTGATTGCAAAATGAAAAGAACAATCTGTTGGGCTCGAGCACTCCCTCATTGGGAAAATGCGCTTGAGCTATCCTCATGCCGTTTTGACGCAATTCTTTTGCCGCGGTTTCGCTCTTCCTGATAAACTTAGGATCAGGATGCTCTGAACCATAATATATTTCTTTCACCCCTATCGCGCTCAGTAATTTAAAACATGCCGCGCAAGGACGCAAGGTAGTATAAATAACTTTATTTTTAAACGGATTGCCGGTTATTTGCGATATTTTTCCCAACGTCACAAGCGCTTCAGCAGAATGGTTTAATTCCGATGAATAAGCTAAAAATTCAAGATTCTTTAGCTCTTCTATGTATGATTTGCGCAATCCCTGCCGTCTTAAATGCTCATCAAGCACCTTTAAAACAAGGTTTACTTCCGCGTGACGGTGGGTGCCTATTGAATTTACCGCAATACTATACGGCTTTTCGTTCCAGCTATTCGAAATACCGCAGGCAACTTTGGCAAAAGGATATACAAATTCAATTTTCTCTGCTTCTTTTAATAATCCCCTAAAAATTCCGCCTTCCCAAACAGGTATTTGATAAAGCTCAGCACGCCTATTGGTAATCTTCTCATCCCTCAACATACTTAAAAATGTGGTTACAGCTCGCGGCCCGTAAAAGGAATATACATTGCTTTCAATCTCCTGAACTGCTCCTTGAAACAATTGCTTATAGGGCTGAAAATATAGCCGCCGGCCAAGCATAGCACTGAAAGAATCAATGACACGCGTTATTTTTGTTTCCAGCGGAATTTCCTGCCTGGTTATCGAAGCAGGATACCCGCTTCCGTCAACATTCGCGTGATGACAAAAGACTATCGACAATATAAGCTCGTCTTTTATTCCCACGACTCTTAAAATATCCTCAGAACTCGCCGTGTGCTTATTAATTTCATTGTAGATGATTTTCCTTTCCTCCTGAGTCAAAAGCAGCGAATCAGAAAAAAGACGCTCATCGTTAATCATCCGCGGATCAATTTTACACTTTCCAATATCATGAAAACGAGCGGCAAACGCGATCTGGGCAAGATGATGTTTCCTAAAACCAAGGATCATCCCCATGCAATAGCTCATAAGCATTACTTCTTTTTGATGCTCTATCACCCAGGCACCACCGCCATCCATTACATATTTTTTTTCTATCTGCTCCAACATGTTGATCGGTTCCGCGAATTCATCAGCATAATCCTTTTTTATGTTTTCTAATAATTCATCCGCTGTTCCCACTTGATTAACAAGCTTGGCAAGAAACAAGTTGTACAAACCATCCTCTTTATGCTTAACATCTCTTGGTCTAGTAATATTTCCTCTCTTAATCAAAATCGTAAATACCCGCGACAATGCGTCTGTTTGTATTTTCAGCCGGGGAGACAGGCAATCCTTTCCTTTCTCCCTGACAGATACTTCCCCGGAAGCAAAACAGGCATTTACAAAAATAAATACCTGCACCAATAAATAAATCAGGATTCTTTTTGTAGTTTTCATCATACTCATAGTTTTACATATTCCGCGGTAGTTTTTGGTTCCTTAGTTTTTTAACCCGCCAATAATATATTATGCAGTCTGTTGAAGGTACTGTCTTCATCTGGTTTGCTCTGCGCTTTTCCAGTAATAGCAAGAAATACATCTACAAGTTTCGGATTATAAAGACTGCCGCTATTTTCCTCAATCTGCAAAAGCGCCCACTTAAAATCTTTTTTACTTCTGTTGTGATAAGGCCGGCGCCCGAGCATCGCGCTGAAAGAATCAACAATACGCAGGATCTGCGCCTCAAGCGGTATTTCATCTGCCTTTAACTTGTCAGGGTATCCAGTCCCGTCATAATTTTCATGATGATAAAAAACTCCGTCAAGTATAGCCTTTGAATCAACTCCCTTTTTCTTCAAAATATCATATGACTGATGTACATGCTCAAAAACAGCATATCTTTGAGCATCATTCAACGCCCCTTCATGGTTGATAATCTCAGGATCAATATGCGTTTTCCCTATATCATGAAAACGCGCGGCAATAGCCAAATCAGTCAAACGCTCATCCTCAAATCCAAGCATCTCGCCCATCTGGTAAGAAAGCAGAAAAACCTCCTTTTGATGCCTGATAACCCATACCGGAAAATCCTTATGCTTTTCATGCTGTTCTAAGTAATATATTGAGTTACTAAATTCTGGAATACTTTTGTGTAACACTTTTTCCTCCTCAACCTTCTATATAAAAAAGGTTTTAAAGTATACCATATCAAAAGTGTTTTCGCAACATTAACCATAAATCTTTAACTCTTTTAATATTAATATGTTATGGCTAATTTCCGCCACTCTTTTAACTGCAAAAACCCGTAAAAACAGGGATACTTTTGTTACAGACCCTTTTTATAGAAAGGAAATACCTATAATGATCAGTTGTTTCAATAGGATTATAGTAATTGGCCTGACCTTTTTACTGCTTTTTAGTGCGCAGATATTGGTTTTTGCGTTTGATTCACCGGATATCCTCTCATATAAATACTACTACTCTGCAAACTGCCGTAAACCTTCTAGTTAAAAGAGAACAACTCAACGCCATAAGCGAAGAAGACGAAATAAAGATCAGCAATATAATAGCATAGCATTCTGATAATTCACTTTCCAATTATGCCCAAAGATTAGATTTATAAGGATTGGAACAAATCATATAACATATTGATATGTAAGGGGAAATATAAAAACATCGAATACCATTTAAAAACCTGATATATTTAGATTAATCAAGACAGATACAGCTGACGATACTTTAATCCGTGTACCCTGTGGATGTTATAAGTTCTTTTATCATTTTTTTAATCTGCGAAAATCTGCGTAATCTGTGGATTTAGTCGCTCTAATCAGGTTCTTTCTCCCAACTTAAATAAGAAAGAACCCAAAAAGTCCTTAATGCCTTATTATACTACTATAAAAAAAGACCCCCCCGCGCTACAAAAGCGCAGGGAGATCTTCGATCATAAGATCACAGTTTTATTTTATTCTATACTATAATCTAATTTTGTTAGATGTTCATACATCTTATATCTGCGTTTTAATTCTTCTTGAGAAAGCTTCAGAAATGTTGCTGCCCTTTCCGGAGCCATGGTCTTCAAAGCCTTAAACCTGGTCTCATTATAAATATAATCTTCCAGAGGAATGCTCGGCGCCTTACTGTCAAGCTGCATAGGATTCTTACCCTGCTTAATGAGGTCTGGATTGTACCTGAACAAAGTCCAGTATCCTGAATCCACCGCCTTCTTCTGCTGGTCCATACCCTTAGTCATATTAATTCCATGCGCAATACAATGCGTATAGGAAATTATTATTGAAGGGCCGTCAAACTTCTCAGCTTCAATAAATGCCTTTTGAGTTTGAGCCGGATTTGCCCCCATTGCCACACGAGCAACATAAATCGATCCGTATGTAGCAGCCAGCAGTCCAAGGTCTTTTTTAAACAAAGGTTTACCAGCCGCGGCAAATTTGGCTATTGCTCCCATAGGAGTTGCCTTTGACATCTGTCCGCCTGTATTTGAATACACTTCTGTGTCCAGCACCAGAACATTAATGTTCTTATCCTGAGCAAGAACATGGTCTAATCCGCCGTAGCCGATATCATATGCCCATCCGTCTCCGCCTAAAACCCAGACGCTTTTAGCAACCAGATAATCTACTATTGAAAGCAGCTTTTTCGCCTTTACATTGCCTTTTAATTTGGCTTTTAGCGTTGCCACTCTTTCCCTCTGTTCCTCTATCTGAAGATGTGTTTTCTGCTGGGCTTTCAGTATTTCATCCGCAAGTGCACTTAAGTCCCCAGTTGCTGCTTCCTTTAGCATTGTCCTTGCCTGATCAGTAATCTGGTCAACCGCTAAACGCATGCCAAAACCAAATTCAGCATTATCCTCAAACAATGAGTTTGACCATGAAGGGCCTTTCCCATCCTCCCGTACGCAATAAGGTGTCGTAGGTAAATTGCCGCCATATATTGAAGAACACCCTGTGGCATTGGCAATTAACGCCCTATCACCATACAACTGTGTTAACAGTTTTACATACGGTGTTTCACCGCAACCGGCACAAGCGCCTGAGAATTCAAACAATGGGCGCATAAGCTGCGCACCGCGTAATGTCTCAATTCCAAACGGGTTATCCTTAACAGTGACATCCGGCAAAGAAAGGAAAAACTCAAAGTTTGTCTTTTCCTTTTCACGTACTGCAATCTGTGACACCATATTTATTGCCTTTTTACCTGTTGGCTGCTTGTCTGCTCCCCTTTCAAGCGCAGGACACTTATTCACACAAGCTCCGCATCCTGTACAATCTTCCGGTGCAACCTGCAAAGTAAATACCTTGCCTTCCATTCCTTTTCCTTTGGCAGCAGATGATTTGAACCCCGCAGGTGCTCCTTTAATAAGAGCTTCATCATATATCTTCATTCTGATAACAGCATGCGGGCACACCATACTGCATTGAGCACACTGAATACAGAGTTCAGGTACCCACTCAGGAATATGCAAAGCTATATTTCGTTTTTCATACTGACATGTTGCTGTTGGCCAAGTACCATCAACAGGAAAAGCAGATACCGGCAAATCATCTCCACGACCTGCAATTATAGGAGCAGTCACATTTTTTACAAATTCAGGTGCATCAGCAGAAACAATATCAGGAATAGATATTTTACTTGTAGCCTTAGCTGGGACCTTTACTTCTTCTATAGAATCTAAAGCCGCATCAACAGCTTTATTATTCATATCTACTATTTTCTCGCCTTTAGAACCATATGTTTTCTTAATCGCACCTTTAATAGCCTCGACTGCCTTTTCAACAGCGATAACATTGCTGATCTTAAAGAAAGCAGTCTGCATTATTACGTTAATTCTCGCGCCAAGCCCTATCTCATCAGCTAAAGCAAAAGCTTTAATTATATAAAACTTCAGCTTTTTATCAATAATCATCTGCTGTACTTCCTTTGGCATCTTATCCCATACTTGGCCGCTGCCAAACGGACTAGCCAGCAAAAATGTCGCGCCAACTTCAGCGGCAGACAGCATATCGTATTTCTCAAGGAAACTAAAGTTATGACAAGCAATAAAATTAGCTTTTTGAATAAGATATGTACTTGTAATGTTTCCTTTTCCAAAACGCAAATGAGATATTGTGCGTGATCCTGCTTTTTTAGAGTCATAGACAAAAAATCCTTGAACATTATAATCAGTTAACTCACCGATTATCTTAATAGAGTTCTTATTCGCGCCAACTGTTCCATCAGACCCCAAGCCCCAGAACATACAGCGAATATTTTCTGGATTCTCAGCTTCAAAACAAGCATCCGCTTCAAGGCTGGTATTAGTAACATCATCGACTATCCCTACCGTAAAACCATTCTTGGGCTTTGAAGCGAATAAATTGTCGAACACTGCTTTAACCATGCAAGGGTTGAATTCTTTAGACCCAAGCCCATAGCGTCCGCCGACAATTATTGGCCATGCTTTAAAAGGAGCTGTGCCCTTTTCCATTGCCTCGCCAATCGCGGAACGAACCTCCAAATACAATGGTTCACCTATTGAACCAGGCTCTTTTGTTCTGTCTAAGACAGCAATAGATTTTGTTGTCTTGGGGATTGCCCCTATAAATGCCTCCACATCAAAAGGACGATAAAGTCTTACAATGATCATTCCGACCTTTTCACCGCTTGCATTCATTTTATCTACAGCTTCCTGAGCTGCCCCTGTACCCGAGCCCATAATAATAATTATCTTCTCTGCATCTTTTGCGCCCACATAATCAAATGCCTTATACTTTCGACCAACGACTTTAGCAAACCTATCCATGACATCCTGGACAATCGCAGGAGTTTTCTCATAAAAAGCATTTACTGTTTCTCTTTCCTGAAAAAATACGTCTGGGTTTTGAGAAGTACCTTTTATGGTTGGACTATCCGGACTGAGCGCGCGAGCTCTGTGTGCCGCGATAAACTCATCTTTAACCATTGCCCGCATATCATCAAAAGTAAGCTCTTCGATCTTTTGGATTTCATGCGATGTTCTAAATCCATCAAGTGAAATAATAAAAGGAACGCGTGATTCTAATGTAGCTGCCTGAGCAACAACACTAAGATCCATAACTTCCTGAACGCTCGATGCAAATAGAATGCCAAACCCTGTTGAGCGTGCTGCCATAATATCAGAATGGTCACAAAAAATTGATAACGCGTGAGATGCTACTGTCCGTGCAGTAACATAAAAAACTGCCGGAGTAAGCTCGCCTGCTATTTTAAACATATTCGGCAGCATAAGCAGCAGCCCTTGAGAAGCTGTGAATGTGGTTGTAAGCGCTCCAGCACTCAGAGCACCATGCACAGCACCTGATGCGCCTCCTTCAGACTGTAATTCAGAAACAAGCGGAACTTGCCCCCATATATTTTTTTGACCTTTGGCTGACTTTTCATCTGCCATCTCTCCGATACCTGAAGATGGGGTAATTGGATAAATCGCGCATACCTCATTCATCGCATGCCCGACATAAGCCGCAGCAGTATTTCCATCCATTGTGATTTTATTTCTCGCCATTATTGCCTCCATTTGTGATTTTTAAGCCTTAAAAGGCTTTAAAGGAATCCCTCTCTACCGGATCCCTTTCTGTTATTAGATTTTTCTAAATAGAAGTTTTGCCTTAAGCTGTTTAAAATAAAACGGTTAGGCTTAGAAATGAGCATTAAAAACCTCAAAGACTACAAGCCTTTTCCCTTGAGGTTATATGTGTTTTTTATGAGACTATTATATTATCACAATCAATTTACTTTTGTCAATTATTTTCGCCCTCTAAGGATTCCTGGGTGAATAAGGATTCCTGAACGATCAGGCTTTAAGCGGTGGGTAGAAAGCAATAATATTAAATATATGCCAATATAACTATGCTATTTGGAATAGTGTTTTATCCATTGCTTTTACATATGCTTCTTCTTTAGATACTTTATTTTCCTGCACCAATCTCAAAAGATAATTATCCATGGAAATCATACCTAACCGGGCATTTGTATTTATTTCCGTTTTTAAAAGCTTTGTATCTCCTCCTCGGATTATTGCCGGGATAGCCATTGAACGCAGCAATATTTCAAACGCAGCCCAGCGTCTTGTCTTATCTATGCTCGGCAGCAGCTGTTGAGCACAAACAATCTGCAAAGTATTAGCCAGTATCTCCCTTATTTGATTTTTCTTATTGCTGGGAAAAGAGTCAATTATCCTATCTACTGTTTTAGCCGCAGAATTTGTATGCAGTGTGCCCAATACCAAAACACCCATTTCCGCGGCTGTAAGGGCAAGCTCTATAGTCTCCCTGTCGCGCATTTCTCCCACGAGAATGATATTAACATCAGTTTTTAAAGCACTTCTTAATCCTTGCGCAAAACTAATAGCATCTGTTCCGATTTCTCTGTGCACAATAATTGCTCTCTTATTTTTATGCAGAAATTCAATAGGCTCTTCAAGGGTTAATATTTTTTTAACATAGCGGGAGTTTATCAAATCTATAATCGCCGCAAGAGTTGAAGATTTTCCTGATCCTGTCGGTCCAGTTACTAAAACAAGCCCTGCTTTAAGATCAGACACCTGTTTCATAACATCAGGCACTCCTAATTCTTCAAAACTGCGTATTTCAGAAGGAATAAGACGAAAAATAGCCCCATATCCATAGAAAAATTTAAAATAATTAGCCCGGAACCGCTCTCCGCTGGCAAGCGCATAGGCAAAATCTAAATCTCCGGTACGCTCCAGTCTTTGCCAGTTTTCTTCTGTGCTTATTTCTTTTAAAATCCCGCATAGATACTCCTGTGTCAATACCAGTTGATCCGCGCAATCTATAAGCTTTCCGTTAATACGCATCCGAGGCCTTTGCCCCTGCTCCAGATGAAGATCCGAACCATCAGATTTAATTAATTCATTAAATAAAGCATCTATTTGCGCCATACTAATTCCTTATTTTGCACATCTTAAGTGGAATATCTCTTATATCCTATCTTCTCAAATTCACGTTTATTTACTGCTCGGGAAGCTCCCTCCTCCCAGCTGATCACATCATTTTTGACAAGTTCAATCAAGGATGCGTCAAATGATGTCATGCCTTCGGCCTTGCCGGTTTCAATCACTTGAAAAACCTGTTCTAAACTCCCCTTGTGGATAAGGTTGGAAATCGCGGCATTGACCACCAAAACCTCATATGCGGCAACTAGATTGTCTCTATTTTTTGTAGGGATTAATTGCTGACAAATAATTCCCCTTAAAGATTCTGAAATCATGTTTTGTACAAGCTCGCGGTCTTGCGGCGGGAAAGAATTCACAAGACGAATCAATGTCTGAGCCGCATCATTAGTATTCATTGTTCCCAATACCAAATGCCCTGTCTCAGCAGCCGTTGCCGCAAGCTGAATAGTGGACAGATCCCTTAAATCACTTATTAGCAGAATGTCCGGATCCTGGCGCAGAGCAGCTCTCAAAGCATTATCCTGAGACAGAGTATGCAATCCTATCTCTCTTTGTGTAATCTGTGATGATTTGGGAGTATACACTATTTCTATAGGGCTTTCTATGCTGATAATATGTTCATTGCGTGTCTGGTTAATAAGTTCGCACATCACCGCAAGCGTTGTTGTTTTCCCGCACCCGATAGGGCCAGTAATAAGTACCAGCCCTTGAGACCACTGCAACAATTCACGGCATGATTCAGGCATACCCATTTCATCAAAACTAACCAGTGTCTCAGGTATCAGCCTGATCGTCATATCGATCCCCGGAGTTTTTCTCATTATAGAAACCCTGAATCTCCCCATGCCTTCAATCACATGCACAAGTTCAATATCAAGCCTTGTGTTTAAAATATTTTTTTGCTCCGCATTTAAGAAGGAATCGATGAATCGGTCTACAGCCTCTTTGGTGAGATTATCCTCCGACTGCATTTTTAATATTCCGTGTATTTTGAAAAATATTTCTTTTCCCACAGAAAAATGCACATCTGAGGCCTTGAGATTTCGTGCCCGTTTGAGTATCTCCTCTAAAGAGCTCTCATTGCTTATCCTCTCCAGAGACTGAACCCGGCAGTCTCCTTGCCCTGTTGTACCTATAAATTTTTCCGGAAGACTGCCTTCAACAGAAAGAATAGATAAATTTTCATTTGTCTTTAGATCATCCACTGTTTGCCTCTTTTGTTAACTACTACACTCAACGCATTTATATTATATTTTTATTATACATTAAAAATATATCTATTCAAATATTTAAGATTCAACAAAACTTAACTCAATTATCTTATATGCCGAACACCGCATTCTTTATCCTTTGTAAAAACAACCTTATAATAAGCAGAATTCCCTCAAACATTATTCCCGCAGACATCTTTGACTTCCCTTTTGATCGCTCAATAAATAAAATGGGGATTTCCTTTATAGTTATTCCTTTTTTACTCAAGATATACGACACTTCGATTTGAAACGCATAACCTTTAGACCAGATTCCGTTCAAATCCATTCCAGCCAGCGTTGTTTTCCTAAAACATTTAAACCCCGTAGTTACATCACTGAGCTTTACACCCAAAAGAATATTGACAAAAAACTTTGTTGTCTTAGATATCATATTACGCCATAATGACCTGTTTTTAATGCTTACTCTTTTTAAAAATCTTGAACCGGCAACGACCTGATGTGTTTTCGCAAAATGCAAAAAAATCGGTAAATACTGTGGATTATGCGAAAAATCAACATCCATTTCAAATATATAATCTACGTCAAGATTATCCAAGACATACTTAAACCCCTGAACATAAGAACACCCCAACCCGGGATTTACCTTTCTTGCAATAAATCGGATATTGGTGTTTTCCTTCAAGAAGCGAGACACAACAACATCAGTTCCATCATTTGAATTATCATCCACAATAACAATATAAGTCCTGGGCAAAATTCGCAGAATATCTTCTATCGTTTTTTCGATATTATCTTTTTCATTAAGAGTAGGAAGAACTACAGCTGTTTTGCACTTTCTGGCATCCCCTAAGTAATTATTGCTTTCACTTAGCAATTGCTCTGCTTTATGGGTATCGGTAAGGATATGCAAACAAATTTCTGATTTTTGTAATATCATTTTCCCCGCAACCCTGGCATATCTTCTAAACTCCGAAAAAGACTTTAATTGGATAAGTCTTTTTTTTATGATCTGGGGCCGAAAGTAAAACTGCAAATAGAATTCTTTTGCCAGCGATTCCTTTTCAAGTTCTGTCAATGATGACCACGGAGCAGGCAGTCGCTCTTGCAAAGGAACTCCGGCAATATGCTCTCTCCAAAAATCCCGGCCTGTTTTTTGAATCATATCCCTGTCAAGTTGAGTCCCTGGTTTTGCGATCGAGCGGCAAACCTGGATATAATCAATATCCAGCTCCTTGGCAAACTTAATCGAATCTCTTACACTCTTAAATGTATCCCCAGGATTCCCTATCATAAAAAAACCCATAGGCCTTATACCGAATTTTTTACTTAAAGTGATTGCTTGGGATATCCTGTTTTTACTTATATGCTTATTGACGTTTTTTAAAACATCCGCACTTGCAGACTCGATTCCGTAATATATTTGCCTGCATCCGGACTCTGCAGCCAATGCAAGAATATGCTCATCCACCAAATCCACACGGCTGCGGCATGACCACTCTAGATCAAGCTTACGCCTTTTTAACTCCCGCATTATTTCAATATCCCGCTCACGTGACATAAAAAATACTGCATCAAAAAAGTCTATCTCTCTAATATGAAAGTCGTTGTAGCAAACCTCTATTTCCTTCAAAACACTCACAGCTGAGCGCGCATTATAAACAGGAGGAATAGCACAAAAAGTACAGCCAAAGGGACACCCCACGCTGGTAAGCATGATCGTAAAATTCTTTCTTTGAGAGATAAAAGAATAGTATTTATTATTAGGCAAAAGATGGCGCGCCGGCATCGGATAGGAATCAAAATCTATCGCTTTATCCTGGATAGGATTAATAATAATTTCCCCATCTTTTTGCTTATATCCCAACCCAGGAATATTCGCGATGCTTTCTCCCGCGGCAAGCGCCTTAAGAAGCGCTGGCAAGCTTTTAATTGCCTGGCCGATTACCCCATAATCTATTGTCTTATGCTTTAACGTTTCCTCGGGGTAAAGAGACAGATTAACTCCGCCGGCAAGAACAGGGATATTAAGATGTCTTTTTAGATACCTCATCCATTGAAGGGCATCATGGAAATGATATGTTTCTGCCCTAAAACCAAGCATATCTGCTTTAAAATCTCTAATCCTACCACAAACCTCTTCCTTGGACAAATTAAGAGTGCGCGCATCTATCAAGAGAACTTCATGGGCATGAGCTTCTAGAATCGCCGCTATATAAGCCAATATTATCGGCGGCGCAAGAGAAAATTCATCATCAACCGTGCTTAGATTTTCTGAAAAAATTTTATGCGAATAAGGATAATGAACCAGTGCTATTTTCATACTTAAATATAAACTTGCCTCATGCTTTTTCTTGTCCCCTTTACTAGCTTAAAGAGGAGACCCTTTTTAGCTCTCCTCTTTCAAGTATAGAATTTTATCAAGCATAGATTTATCCGCCTTGCTTCCTCTACGACTTTAACACACCTATCGCCCTCCTATTATCCGTAGTGGAAAGTATAATCTTAGCCGGACATCCCCCCATACAGGTCGTGCAGTAAATATAGGTGATGTTTATGTTATTTTGCGCCAACCTCTCAGAAATATTTTTTAGCGCTCCGGGAGTATTTTCAAGCTCCACTATTATTACTTCATTTTCCTTTGTATCTGTATACCCACTGTCCGCTAAAGTCTCAACCGCCGAAACATTATCATTAGTTATAAACATAATGCCTGCTTGGTCTCCAACATTGTTTGAGTATCCGGCAATGGCCTCTAAATTAATACCGTGATTAACTAAAAAAGACGTCATTTTCGATAAAGCCCCTATCTCATTGACAACAACAACAGAAATTTCCTTACTCAGCACTAAACTTCTAATCACTTAAATTCCTCCTTTTAAAATTTAATCCATTAGTATGATTATACATCCTACGAGGTAAAATGTAAAATAAAGATCTTTAAAAATCCGATTACACTGATATA
>JAGLQQ010000182.1 GCA_023136735.1 Candidatus Omnitrophota bacterium
CAGGAAGCGATGACCTATTTAATTAGTAAGAGGGACGCGGCATTTACCAAGGCGGTAGGCGGGCCAAACACAGCGAATTTAGTTGAGCATCCTAATGCAGGAGAATTCAAGCCGTTAGGCGGACATATATTATTTAAGGCACTGCAGGAAAACGGACAGGCAGTTATAGCAAGGAACGTTTTAGCTTACGATGAAATAGAAGGGCATATCCGGGAAGCATGGGCATCGAATTCAGTTCTTTTACTTGAGAGCGCGCGTTCACAGTTTGCCGGCACGGCAATAGATGAAAACAAGGTAATGGAATATGTAAAAGAGATCGTTGAGAGATTAGGCTGTGATATTCCGATAGTTGTTCACGGAGACCATGTGCAATATTCCGGAGGACTTTATGACCAGAAGAAGATTTTAGAACAGAAATATGACGCAAAACATGGAAAAGGCGCGTTTGCAAAGGAATTTATTGAAAAGACAGCAGATGAGCAGACAATCGTTCATTATGAGCAGGTTACAGACGCAGAGGTATTGCAGGCTGTGCAAAAGCAGTTAAAGGAAAACGCGGAAAGTGAGCGAAAGGTAGTTGAAGAGCTTAATAAACGTCTTATAAGGGCAGGATTCAGCTCAGCAGCTACAGATGCTTCCACGATTTATGATACTATTGCCGGAGAGATTGTTGAGAATCATTACATGGAAAAAGGTAATGCGGTAGAGGAATTGGTTATTGATCTTGAAAGAAAAGGTATTTTTTCGCTTGAATTCGGCGTTGACTTTTTAAAGTTGGATCCGCAAAGCAGCGAAGGCAAAGCGCGATTTGAGGAATTATCTAAAGAGATAACAACTAATATGAGAAAGCGCGGCAAGACGCAAGCAGATATTCTTGAAAAGATGGAGGAATTGAAACTTGCTTTTGGCGCCTTAATCCGGGCAGCAAGAGATAATGATATTTATGAAAACGAAATGCTTAAGACTTATGACCGGATATCTTATGAGATAGCTCAGGCAACCATAGGTGGTACGATATCGAATAAGATAGAAATCAGCGAAACAGAGAAGATGCTGTTATTACCAACGAGCAATGTGGAGGAGACAATATATCAGCGAAAACAGATAGATGAAATGCTGGGAAAATACGCTCCGGATATGGTAGGAAAATACGGAACAGAGGTAGAAGTAGGCCATGTTGATGCTACGGTAATGAATCCGATAACCCGCAAGATACAGGCAAAGATGACGCATCCTATGGCAGTACGGGTTATGGCGGACGCGCTTGAGGCCGCGGGGGTGAGTGTTGATCTTATCGCGGTTAATAACGGATCAGGCCATGGCACGGACTTTGATGAAAAAGAGCTTAAGCCTGTGTCGCAGGTAGGTAAGATCAGTGTTTACCTTTCCATAGAACAACAGGCAGAGGCAGTTAAGATTGACGCTTCACTTGCCCAGCATGGTACATCCGGAAGCGATGATTTCGAGCTTTATGATTTATCTAAGGCGGGAATAATCAAGTTTAATATCGCGACGATTTATCAGCAGATACGGATGAATGTTTTATCGTTATTGGATGAGGGGTTAAGAGGCCATGAGTTGATACAGGCGGTTATGGTTGATACAGAGGCTTTAATTGCCGGTTTGCATGTGGATGCCAGAAAAAAGATGATGAAATTTGCGATTGAAATAGAAGAAGATCCGGTAAAGGTAACGATTACCGGAGAGGAAAGCTTATTTCGGGAGGTTCTGAAGAGGATACACGCATGGGGAGTAGGTAAAAAGAAATTAGACGATACCTCTCGTAGGGAAATATTGGGCAAGTTGTTTGCTAAGGAATCTAAGAGAACGATGAAAATTATGGATGATAAATTGTACGCGATTGGCAGTCCTGAGGCGCCAATAACCGAATCATATATCAGGGATAATTTTGGCACGTCCGCTCCTTTTAGTGTGAGCCAGTTTGCTCAAATGCGGGGTATTGAGAAAAAGGCACTAGAGTTGCTGGAAACATTTTGGCGTGAGAATGATAATGTGGATCATGTTAATTTGGATAATGTGGAGCAGGGTTATTATTATAATCCCATGTCAGAGGCTATACAGCTTTCCGCTAATACAAATCCGGAAGATATTCCTGTGGGCGTACCCATGAGAGTTATTGTTGGGCATTCTGCGGTAATGGAAAGAGATATGACTATAGAACAGAAGAAAGCACAGTTAGATGAATTTCTCGCTGCTGGATACAAGGTTATTTATCCATTCGGTGATTTTCCGTTGGAATATAAGGGAATTGATTATTTAGAAAGCGGCCAGAGAAAATTTGCTATGACTTATTCAGCAATAGCTGCACAGGCCAGAAAATTAGGCCCGAATGATCAGGAATTTTATGACTTAATGAATGATGTACGTGAGGTGCAGGATACACAGAGCCTGGAGGAATTGCAAACCAATTATGCTGAATATTATGCTGTCTTGGAATCAGTGCTTAATGCTGGCTTTAAGAAAATGTTGAGCGACGCGGTGGAGGATACGAAAAAGAATCCTAACTGGAGTAGGTCCATTATTAATATTGCGGATTTAATACACAGACAATATCCTGAAGATGGACAGCGGATTATAAATGGTTTATTTGAGGCTGATTATTATGTAGAGGTTTCAGAATTAGACAGGGATTTAAAGGGAAAAGAAAAAAGTGCAGAGTTAGATGCGCTCAAAAGTCAGATTATAGATTTCATCCTGAATGATAAAAAGTTGGTAAAAGAATTGATTATTAGAGAAGTGTCTACAATACATGAATTAAACAGTCAAATCAAGTCATTATTTAAGGGTGTGTCTGTACAGCAGGTTATTCAGCAGATAAAATTGTCTTACGAGCCGGTAGAGGGGATAAAAGATGTAACTATTTCCGACGAACTGCAGATATTACGTAAGGCAAAGATAATTCTGGAAATGACAGAAATCGCAATTTCTGAGAGTACCACAGAAGATCAGGCTTTGGAGGTAGCTGTATCCTTAGGTTTTAATCAGCTGGAAGCAATAGACGGCAGTAATTTGGAAGAAAAACTTGATACATTACGCTCTCTCTATATGTTAAAATTAGCAAGCATGATTATCTATGGCGGCGGCGCGAACGCGGATAATTTTGCGGAGGTTATGAAAATCTGGGGTAATGCCGGGGCTTTTATCGGCCGGGCGATTCTTAAAAAGGATCAAGCTGTTCTAATTGCCGCGGCAGCGGCCAAATCATCAGGCAGGCCGGATGTGATAATGAATTTCAAGGGAGAAAGAGACGGCAGTTTAAAAGAATGGATGAATGCTTTGGTTGAGGCGGGTATAGATTTAAACGCTGTTAAGATAACTTGGGGCGTGTTACTCCATGACGCGGTATTGGTTACCCGGGAATTACAGGGAAAAGACGTGAGTAATTTATTGGAAGATCATAGCCAAGCTGGCTTGGGGTTAATAATTGATGCTAGGACAGCAGAAGTGGGTATAGAGCCAATTGGCCCTTGCTCAGGTAATATGCCGGCTAATTTTCTGCGTAAATTAGGCGTGAAAACAGTGATAATTGACGGCACAAAACAAGTATCCGATCGTTTTTCGCAGATTGAAAATTTAGAAAAAGAAGGTATTGGTGTGGTTATTCTTGATAATTATAATGTAGTTACTGTTGACAAAAAAGGCATAAAACGTTTTATGAATAGTGTTATTACACCAATAGGTGATCTCAGAACTGCTGCAACAGCAATAAGCGTAGAAAGAAGAATGAAGCGGCCGCCGCTGGATAATGATAAACAACCTGCTGCTTTTCTTGAACGCGCGATTTAATCATTGCTGTAGAATTCTATGGGTGTGAGCCCATAGATGATTGCCTTTGATTATCCGCCGGTTTGTTTGGCGGATGTTA
>JAGLQQ010000183.1 GCA_023136735.1 Candidatus Omnitrophota bacterium
GTAGTATCTACCATATAAGAGCTTTGTTGAATGCACAAAAGCTTAATTGGAATTTATGGAAATATGTCTAAATACCCTGTGCTTATAAGGATTAATCTAGGTTCTTAATTGCTTGTAAGTGCAGGGTATTTTATGTTACAATACGCCTATTGAAAGTTCTATTCTATGTTTTACCCCCGGATTAAACTAACATTTGTTTGCCATAAAAAAAAGCAAAGAAAGCAGAAAAATGTATAAAACAACAAAAGCACTTGATAAAATCCAAACAAGTATGGATAGCATTGAACCGGGCAGTTTTCGTTATGAAATTCTAAACTGTGCAAAAACTTTCAAGTCTTCATGGCTTGAACTTGGCCAGCATCTGGTAGCTGTCTATAAGGATAAGATGTATAAGGAATGGGATTACCTGACCTTTGAGGCTTATTGTAGTAAAGAGATAGGGATTAGAAAAGAAACAGGATTAAAATTGCTCAAGTCATATTATTTCCTTGAGCAGGAAGAACCGCAATTTGTAAAGAAGGAATATCTTGAGTCAGCGAATAGCCCGCATCTGCCATCATATGAGGCAGTAAACACACTGCGTCAAGTAAAAACAAATAAGGATCTCGGTATTGCCGATTATGAAAAAATGAAGAGACATGTTTTTGAGGAAGGGAAAGCGGACAAAGATGTAAAGGATGTTTACAAAGCAATGATGAAGTCCGTAAGAGATGAGAAAAGCCCTGAGGAAGATCATGAACTGCGAAGATTGAAACATTTAAGTCGTGTTATCGGATCATTGACTTCAATTAAAAAAGAGATAAGAATAAGTAAATTTCTTCCTGATGATATCTTGGAAGAGTTAGGCAGAATAATTACAAAAATCGAAGTAGAAATAAAGTAGTGTATGGTTTTTAATTTATTGCGGAGGTGGAATGCTTAAAGAAGTTATTTTTGGTTTAGTTGGCGGCTTGGGTTTATTCATTTATGGAATCCATCTGATGGGTGAAGGTTTACAGAATGCTGCCGGGGATAGAATGCGCCACTTATTAAAAGTACTTACTAAAAACAGGATAATGGGTGCTGGGGTCGGAGCATTTATTACTGCTTTGATGCAGAGTTCCTCAGCAACTACAGTTATGCTTGTCGGTTTTGTTAATGCTGGTCTAATGGGACTAAGGCAGGCAATAGTGGTAATTTTAGGTGCGCATATCGGGACTACAATTACAGGGCAAATTATTGCGTTCAAATTAACAGATTATGCATTGCCGTTTATAGCTTTGGGAGCTGTTTTTTATTTATTTGTTAATAAAAGGTTCTGGAAATTCTTAGGTTTATTCTTTTTAGGATTCGGGATTCTGTTCTTAGGTTTAAATATAATGACTTCAGGGATAAAGCCGTTGGCATCTGACCCTGTAGTAAGAGAGATTTTTATTGCTTTTAGTAAAAATCCGGTTTTAGGGATATTAACGGGAGCAGTATTAACTGCAATTTTTCAAAGTTCAAGTGTAACAACAGGTATTATTATAGGACTCGGGGTAATGGGCTTGCTTGATTTGTATGCAGCAGTTCCGCTTATTTTTGGCTGTAATATAGGAACGTGTGTAACGGCAATGCTTGCATCTATCGGAACAACTATTGCTGCTAGGCGCACAGCATTTGCTCATATTTTAATTCAAATTATGGGTGCGATTATATTTCTACCAACATTATTTCTTTTTAAAGGAATTTTTATTCGGATGGTAGGGCATACTTCTAATGATATTGCTCGGCAAATAGCAAATGCGCACACTATTTTTAATATAGCAAACACTTTACTATTTCTTCCGTTTGTTGATTTATTTGCGAGGCTTGTTACAAAAATGATACCGGGGGAAGATGTAATTATTGATACACAGCCAAAATTTTTAGAAAAGCATCTTTTGCATACACCAACGGTAGCTGTAGATGCATCAATAAAAGAGATGGTCAGAATGACAGAGCTTTCTTGCAGTATGTTTGATGATGCAATGAAAGGTTTTTTGAGCGGTGATATAAAACCATTGAAGCTTGTTTCGAGAAAAGAGAGAGTAGTTGATAATCTTCAGGAAGCAATTACAAATTATCTTATGGAGCTCATGCAAAAGGAGATTTCACCAGAAATTGCGAATAAGATTCCTTCTCTGCTGCACAGTGTTAATGACATTGAAAGAATAGGTGATCATTCTGAAAATCTAACCGAACTGAGTGAGAGGAAGATTACATTAGGTTTACCATTTTCTCCTGAAGCAGAAGATGATCTTAAAGAAATGTTCTCTCTTGTAGAGAAAATGGGAGAGATAACGGTAACGTCTTTAAATGCTTATGATCTTGCACAAGCAAAAGCAGTGTTAGAGTTAGAAGGGCAAGTTAACAAACTTACGCTTCAGTTGAGAGAAAATCATATAAATCGCTTATCTCAGGGAAAATGTAAAGTTCTTTCAGGGATTATATTTTTGGATATGGTTAGCAATTTTGAGAAGATAGGCGATCATCTTACCAATGTGGCTCAGGCAGTTTTAGGTAAATTGCAATGGGATAAAGCAATTATAAGCGGAAAACCACAGAAAGAAGATGCTTTTAAAATATAATAAGGGTAAGAAGCATTTTGACATAATTTATCCAGTGAGTTATAGTCAAAATAAGGGAAAACATTTTTGACTAAAAATAACAGTTAAGTTGCAAATTATGAATAAAAAAAACCTACAAAAACCATTAAGTATTACAGCGTTGTTTGTCCCGGAAATCAGGGCTCTTTTGACTAAGAAAAGCTTTTCTGAGGTAAAAGCACTTATGTCTAGGATACCGGCAATAGATATTGCCGAGCGATGGCATAATTTCTCTGAGCAGGAGAAAATTCTTATTTTTAAGCTCCTGAGAACATTCCTGGCTGTGGAATTGTTCGAGGTTCTTAAATTTGAAGACCAGTCGTTCCTTCTAGATAATCTTGATAATGCTGAAGTATCTCAGGTTCTTAATGAAATGGCTCCGGATGATCGTGCTAATCTTTTTAAAGATCTGCCTCCTAAGGTGATAAAAAAGTTCTTTAAATTGATGAAAAAGGAAGAGGTTGAGGACGTAAGAGAGTTGATGACTTACGACGAGGGAACTGCTGGCGCGATAATGACAACGGATTATGTTGAGCTGCGTAAGGAGATAACGGCACGCGCGGCAATTCTAAAATTACAGGACACTTTGAGCTTTGATGATGCCTTAGATATCAGCTCAATATACGTTACTGACGCAGGGCATAAATTGATTGGATTAGTTGAACTGCAGGATCTGATTAAAGCACCAACAGATATGCTTATAAAAGATTTGATGGAAAGTACTGACTTCATAAAAATCAATGAGTATACACCTGATGAGGAGGTTGCCCAGAGTTTTAAGCGGTATGATCTTATTGATGCTCCGGTTGTTGATGAAAAAGATGAATTGATCGGTGTCATTACTATTGATGATATTGTAGATGTTATTGACCGGGAAGCAACAAAGGAGATCTACGAAGTTGGTAAGATGACTCCTGGGGAAGGTAAAATAATAAGTTATGCGACAGCTACGGTAAAGGAGCTTATCAGTCGCCGAGCAGGATGGCTTGTTTTTCTGCTTGTATTTGATTTTTTAACAGGAACAGTCCTTAAAACATTTCAAAGTTCTCTAAGCAGTGTAGTAGCGCTTGTGTTTTTTATTCCTATGCTACTGGGTACTGGGGGGAATGCAGGGACTCAGAGTTCAATTACGGTTATCCGCGGCTTAGCTACAGGGGATGTCAGCTTTAGTAATCTTAAAAGGGTATTTAAAATTGAGCTCTTTGCCGCTTTGATAATGGGGCTTATAGTGGGGGTAGTGGCTTTTTTTAGAGCTCTTTTGCTGCAGAGTGATCCGTTAATCGGATTAGTGGTGGGTTTGACAATGTTTTTAATAGTATTGCTGTCGATATGCACTGGTATTTCGTTGCCGTTTATTTCAAAAAAAATGGGCTTTGACCCAGCTGTGCTTGCCGGACCGATTACGACAAGCTTTGTTGATGTAATTGGGTTAATAATATATTTTAAGGTTGCGCAGTGTATCCTACCGATATTAAGATAATCAAAGGAAATTCAAGCAAGTATTTTGGAAAGCTAGGTTAAAGGCAAAATTTCATGATAAGACTTTATGGCAAGAATCAGGTGGTAGAGCGCTTAAAGACGCGTCCTAAGACTATACAAAAAATAATTTTTAAGAAAAGTACAGATAACGGCTTTATTGAAAAGTTAGCAGTCGAAAATAATATTCCGCATGTTTTGCTTTCTGATAAGGAATTTATTTCTATTTCAAATAATATAAATAATCAGGGAGTTATAGCCCAAATCCAGGATTTCCAGTATACTGACTTAGAGGATATTTTGCAATTGCCGAATGAAAAGAAGTTGACACTGATTGCACTAAGTAATATTACTGATCCACAGAACCTAGGTTCTATCTTAAGAACAACAGCTTGTTTCGGCAGATTTGCCCTGATAATTCCCAAACACAGATCAGCAAGTATTACCGAATCCGTTTTAAAGGTTGCCTGTGGAGGTGAAAACTATATACCGGTTATACAGGAAACAAACCTTATTCCTGTGATAAAACAAACTAAGGATGCAGGCTATTGGGTTGCCGGTACGGTAGTTGAAGATGGAGTCGATCTCACTGGTTTTAACTTTCAATTTCCTCTTTGCCTGGTTATCGGTTCTGAGGATAAGGGTATACGCTCGGGATTAATGTCGCATTTGGATTTTAAAGTTACGTTGCCTATGCCCGGAGCAGGACTTTCTCTTAATGCGGCGGTAGCAACAGCGATATTCTGCTATGAAGTAATCCGACAAAAAAGGTAATTGCATAGACTCTGATTTTGCATTTAAGTTATCGCTATGAAAACAGTTAAATATAAGATTAAACTTATAGTTAAATCTATAACTTTTATAATAGTGGTGTTTTTTCTCACTCTTTGGGTTGGGATTAATTGTTTGCTAGCATTGGAGAGCAATAAGAAGGAAATTTCAACGCATAGCTATGTATCATCTGAATGGAATAAAGCAATAAACCAGGAAGAAAACAAAAATAAAAAGTATCCGGATAAAAAAAAAATAACGCCGGAGACAGTTAGACTTACAATCAATGAATACTATATCCCGCAGTTTTCAGAGTTGCTTGATAAGGGAGTCGAATATTTTGAATGGCTCAATAAGCTTGATGATCCGTATCTGAATCGTTATAAACTAGATGTAAGGGTGGATCCTGATGATGAACGTCTTAAACTGTTCTGGAAGCGCTCATTTTAGTGTTTTGTAAGGAGGAAAACTTAATATCCTAATTTCTGTCATCCTAATTTCTTGACGTTGCAATTAAATAATGCTATACTAAATTTAACTTTTTGGCCTTATTGAGGAGGAAAAAATGGGGAAAAATTTATTTGTAATAACTCTAATTATTACAGTATTGTTCATGGCTACGCAGGGGGCGAGTTTGTTTGCTGAAGAAAAGACTGAGTCTTCAGTGCTTACTTTAGGAACAAAGACTCAGAATGTATTTGGTGCTGTGGGCAAAGTTGAGTATGTTGATTTTAAGCCTAAAGGAGAATCAACTATAATACTTAAAACTAGTAAGGGCGAATCTATATCTGTTTCCCTTAAAGAGCTGAAGAATGATGCGACTGTTTTGACAACTTTTAGAAAAGAAAAAGACAAGAAGGGAAGAGAAAAGAACACGCTTATTTCTTTAAGTATTGTTAAAACAGCTAAGCAGGCTAAGAAGGCGAAGAGAAAGAAATAGATCAACGCAAATAATACAATCTGTTATTTTAATAAGTGTAGAGAAGTCCTGACTGGTTCTCTACACTTTTAATATTAAAATATCAGTTAAGAATTATAAATGATTCGGGGCATGGCTCAGCTTGGCTTAGAGCGCTTGGTTTGGGACCAAGAAATCGGTGGTTCGAATCCACCTGCCCCGACCACTTGATATTATTTGAGTATAGGGATTAAGTTTTTAAGTTGAATTGATTTCTACAATATCTGTTTGGCTTTAATATAATTACGGGTCCCTGTAGCTCAGCTGGATAGAGCAACTGCCTTCTAAGCAGTGGGTCGGGTGTTCAAATCGCCCCAGGGACGCCAAAATTAGCTATGAGTTTTTATGGTGGATGTAGCTCAGTTGGTTAGAGCTCATGATTGTGGTTCATGAGGTCGGGGGTTCGAGTCCCCTCATCCACCCCAAAAAAAATGTGGTATCGAAACCTGAGTTCATTAGTTGTTGTTAATTTAGCAACAGGTATATGAAAAGAAAGATAGGAATATATGATTAATGAATTGAAACCTCTTGTATTGGGAGACGTGGAAATTAAGGTCCCGATTATTCAAGGAGGTATGGGAGTCGCTATTTCAACAGCTTCTTTAGCCAGTGCGGTTGCCAATTGCGGTGGCGCCGGAACAATAGCCAGTGTTGGACTGGGTTATGACTCTGAGTTGAATGAAACTGATTTTGTTAAGGCCTCAAGAGAAGGGTTGCAAAATGAAATCCGTGAAACGAAAGAACTAACCAAAGGAGTTTTTGGAGCAAATATTCTAGTTGCTGTGTCAAATTATGAAGAGTTGGCGCGGGTAGTTGCAGAAGAAAAAGCTGATTTTCTTGTTTCCGGAGCAGGGCTTCCCTTAAAATTACCCTCATATGTAGAGGGTTATTCTGTGAAACTAATCCCAATTGTATCATCTGCGCGTGCGGCAGAAGTAATATTAAAAACCTGGAAAAAACGATATAATCGTTTTCCGGATGCTATAATTGTTGAAGGTCCACTTGCCGGGGGGCATTTGGGTTTTCGATTTGAAACCTTGACCTTACCTAAAGATAGCATGCTTGAATTTCTGGTTACAGAGGTGATAAAGGTTGTATGCGAGTATGAAAAGCAATATAAAACGCAAATTCCGGTTATTGCAGCTGGTGGTATCTTCGACGGAAAAGACGCAGCGCGTTTTTTCAAGCTGGGTGTAAATGCCGTGCAAATGGCGACGCGCTTTGTGGCTACACATGAGTGTTCGGTTCCCGATGAGTTCAAAAAGATTTATCTTGAAGCCAAGAAGGAAGATATTGTAATTATTAAAAGCCCTGTGGGTATGCCGGGAAGGTCGATAAAAACATCTTTGATCAATCGCGTTGTAGAAGGTAATAGAGAAGCATTCAAATGTAATTATCGTTGTCTTAAAACCTGTAATCCTTCAACTGCTCCTTATTGTATAGCAAAAGCTTTGTTCAATGCTGTAAGCGGTAAAATTGAGGATGCAGTGGTTTTTGCCGGAAGTAATGTATATAGGGTCAATAAAATAGTTTCTGTTAAAGAGCTTATGGATGAAATTGTCGAGGAAACTATTACTGCTTTGAATCAGTCCTGAAGGATGAGCCTCTCAAAGAGTGATCCTGTCCGATATTAAAAAAATCCTTCCGGACCTTGTAAACTTTTATTTTTGTGGTATACTTATTCGGATTTATGGTTAAATCTTAATTGTTTAAATGAGCTAGGAATTGCTCTAACAGGAAAATATTATGGTGGATGAGCGAAGAAAATATATGCGTTTTGGTGCAAGTATAAGCGGTGAATTTCAAGTGCGCAATACTCAAACTAAAGGATTATTGATTGCAGATAACTTCAGTCGTGGCGGCTTTAAAGCAATTTTGAACCATAAAATCGAACAGGGAGCAACGCTTGATTGTGAAATGACATTTCCAGAAACAATCATGCCTTTTTTCTCAGCAGGAAAAGTTGTTTGGGTAAAAGATTGTGATGAAGATAGAAGCTCGAAGTTTGATGTTGGTATAGAGCTTGAATCAATGGACCCTACCGAGAGACAATTCCTTGTTGATTACTGCTATAAAAAATGGAATAATTCAAGAGTGGACTCCGGTAAAACAGAGTTTGATCTTTAAACATAAATTTCACCTATAAGTTCCTCCTTGCTGAATTTCTAGAACACATATCTTCTCGACCCTTTAATATGATTCTGCTATAATTATAATGACTTTTAAGTTATTAAAGGATTACCATGAGACCGCAAAGACATATTATTGCTTCAACATTTTCAGGCATTGCAATTTGGGTAATAGGCAGGAATCTGCCTGCAGGGATAATTCTTTTTCTGGGGGGTGTGATGCCTGATATTGACCATGTTGCTGAATTTATCATTCATAGGGGCATAGGAGGAATTAGTGTAAAAAAAGTTTACGAAGCTTTTTCCCCTGAACATGACCCTTTATTTGATAAACTATATTTATTCGCGCATAGTATTGAGCTGGTAATAATTCTTTGGCTAGCTGCTGTCTTTATTAATAACATTTATTTAATTGCTCTTGCGGCAGGATATGCTCTTCATCTGATAATGGATGTAGGGGGAAATCATTTATCAAGATATTTTTATTTCTTTATCTGGAGAATGCACAAAAAGTTTGAGGTAAATAAGTTATTTAAAAAAGAGGTAAATGATGGATTTAGAAGAAGCAATAATTAATAAACGCTCAGTGAGATGTTTTAATAAAAAGCCTGTTAACATTGATGATATTCAAGTGCTTTTGATGGCAGCAGTATGGGCGCCTTCGGGTCTTAATAACCAGCCATGGAGATTTAAAGTAGTAAATGAGGAGATTAGAAAAGAAAGGCTTGCCGGATTTACAAAATATTCCTATATCATAAAAGGCGCACCAGTCTCTATATGTGTTTTTCTTGATAAAACAGCGGTTTATGACCGAGAAAAGGATATTATGGCGATTGGTGCCTGCATTCAAAATATACTGCTTGCGGCTCATGCTATGAATCTAGGAAGTTGCTGGCTTGGTGAAATACTGAACAAGAAAGATGAAGTCAGAGAATTGCTTAATGTTTCGCCTGAGTTTGAGCTTATGGCTGTTATCAGTCTTGGATATCCTAAAGGAATACCATGCAAAGTTTCAAGAAAGAAAATGGAAAGTTTTATTCTTAGATAATGATTTGTTAAAAAATATTTAAAGGGGTTTTAAGCGTGAATAGTTTTCTGGAAAGTACTATATGCTTTGTGTTAATAATCAATATTGGGGGTATTTTATTGCCAGATATTGTTTTTGCAGATGCGAAGGGAGAAAGTATTTTATCTTCAAGACTAACTGATAAGGTGGCTAGTGAATCTGCAAGGCTTAACTCTAAAGATGCAAATACCCGTGCTGAGGCGGCACATAATCTAGGATTGATGAAGGAACTGGCAGCCGGAGCGATTCCATCCTTAATGAAGCTAATTGATGATCAGGCTAAAGTCAATTGGCTTACTAAAGGAGATAAGATAGTACCCGGGGTGAGCAGTGTAGCGAAGGAAGCATTAAAGGCATTGGTTAGTATCGGGGATAGATCGGTACCGTTTTTAATTAGGACACTGAAAGACGGAAATAGTTCATTGCGCAGTATCTCTGCCAAAACGCTAGGCAAATTAAAGAGCAGCCTTGCGGTTGAGGCGCTGATAATGAGCCTGTATGATTCTGATTCCCGGCTTAAAAACAATGCTGCTGTAGCGCTTAGCCAGATAAAAGATGTTCATAGCGTGGAAATGCTTTTAGGGGTGCTTAGTGATGAAGATCCCCAGATACGGAAATTATCGGTTATTGCCTTGGGGCAGATTAAAAGTCCTCTTGCCGTAAAACCACTCTCTGCACTTTTGATAGATGATGAGGATATGAGTGTTTTACAGAAAACTGTAGAGGCATTGGGTAACATTAAAGATGCTTCAGCTTTGGAACCCTTGCTTGGTTTTTTGAACAGGAGGAAATATTTAAAAATTCGCGATAAAGTCATCATAGCCTTAGGTCAACTGCAGGATAAAAGAGCTACGGAAAAAATCATTGAAGTCATGGGCAGTACCACAAATATTAGTGATATTAGAGAATCGGTAAAAGCATTGGCTAAAATAGGTGATAAAGACGCGATAAATGTTTTGCGGATAATTGCTGAAGGAGATAATGTCTCCGTTGGGGAGCTGGCACTAAAGGCAATTGAACAAATAGATAAAATGCAAAGCACAGAATTACTGATGGGATATTTAAAAAGCGACCGCATCTTGCTGCGTCGTCAGGCAGCTTGGATGTTAGGACAGAGTAAAAACCCGGAAAGTGTTGGGGTTTTGATCGCTGCTATGAAAGATAGTGATGCAATGGTAAGGAGTTATGCGGTAAGGGCACTGGGTAAAATGAAAGTAAAAAGAGCCATGCCGGGCTTGATTAATAAGCTTGGCGATATAGACCAGACAGTGAGCAATTATGCTGCCTGGGCATTGGTCAGAATATGTAGTGCTAATCCTGATATTTCCCTTGTAGAACACCTGGCAGATGACGATTCGCAGACTAGAATGTTTATTGCTAGAATATTAGGAGAAACAGGTGATAAAAAAGCTGTAAAAGATCTGACAAGTATTTTGCTTTACGATAGAGTCAGGCAGGTGCGTAATTATGCTGCCTGGGCACTAGGCAAGATCAAAGATAAAAATGCCGTAGAATCATTAGCAAGTGCATTGAAGGATGATGATCATGTAGTAGCTAGCTATGCTGCCTGGGCCCTTGGTAAAATAGGTGATAATAAAGCGCTTAAACCCCTAAGTATTGCGGTTGAAGCTGCGCATTGGAGTTTGCGGTATCAAGCGGTAAGGGCATTGGGAAATCTGCAAAATCCGTTGGCACTTGATGCCTTAACTAAAGCTTTAGGTGATGAGAACTGGTTAGTTCGATTTCATAGTTTAAAGGCTCTCTCTCAAATAAAAGATGATAGGACGGTCGTTGATATAATAAAGGCATTGCAGGATGTTCATCCCAGTGTTCGTTATCAGTCTGCCTGGAGTCTGGGCATTATCTGTAGTAGTCTTGCGGTAAATCCTCTGCTTATTGCCCTTAAAGACAGCCATTGGAAAACTCGCTATCATGCGGCAAGGGCATTAGGGGAAATACAGGACGAGAGAGCTCTAGGAGGGTTGGTAAATGCAAGCTATGATAAACATCCTGGTGTGCGTGCACAGGCAATAGAATCTTTGGGAAAATTAAGAGTGCTTCGAACTAATGGGGTTTTAACTGAAGGTTTAAAGGACCAGCAATGGAGAGTGCGCTATAAAGCAGCAGAAGCTTTGGCCAATTTTGAAAACAAACAAACAGTAGTGGCCTTGATTAATGGGCTACAGGATAGTGATGATTCCGTTAGGCAAAGAATTATTAGAACTTTGGAAACATTTCACACTAAGGAAACCAGAAAAAAATTAAAAGACGAGTTAAAATCCAGTAATCCCATTATACGCAAATATATTACGGATATTCTCCTTAGACATAACGAGTTATATCAGAAGGAAAACTTTCCTAAGATAGGGATAAAAAAAGCCGAAAAGGAAAAGCAAAAGCAAGAGGATATACTAGTAATGCCGGATTTGGAAACCATAGAGAATGATCTTAGTTTTGAAAAACTTGTGAACGATTTAAAAGATAAAAACTCTTTAGTGAGAATAAGAGCGACTAGTTCACTGGCTAAACTTAAGGATCTCAGGGCGGTTGAGTATCTTATGCCTATGTTGAATGACCCGGATTCCTCTGTGCGTTATGAGGTTGTTCTAGCGCTTGGTGAGTTAAAGCATCCATCTTGTGTTGATGCATTAATCGGCGTGCTTCAGGATAGGGATACCTCTGTGCGTTATCAGACGGCATTGGCCTTATCTGAGATGAAGAACTCTAAATCAGTAGTGCCGCTTATTAAGGCCTTAAATGATATCCATTGGTCTGTGCGGTATCAGTCTGCACTTGCCTTAGGTGAGATTAAGGATATTAGGGCAGTGATGCCTTTGATAGAACTTTTAGATGATGAAAATAAGCTTGTGCGAGAAAATACCGTCGAGGCTTTGAGGAATATAACCGGACATTCTTTTGGTACAGATAAGGAAAAATGGCAGAGATGGCGTAATGAAATAGATGAGCAGTAAATTCGATTTTTAAGGCCATTCTGATTTAGGGTGTAAGAATTTCTGTAAGACCATAAGAGTGAAGTAGTGGAAGAGAAACAATAATGGCCCATGATTACATCGATAAAAAACAGATTACAGAGATTACCTAGGTTATACGAAGAACGAATCTGTGAAATCAGGTTCTTTCTGCCATTATAAACGAGAAAGAACCTTTATTTTAATGCTGTTTGTGTTATTATAATAAAAACAACTAATTACAGATATTCTGTAGAGATACTTATGGAATTTGGATTTCAAAGCATAACCTGGAGATTGTTTAGCTGAAACTGAATTTTCTAATCCAAATAACATAAGTTTATTTAAATTTTGAATGGAGAGATAGTATATATGGGAAAGTATTCTTTTGAGGCCGGCATTTTTGATATGGATGGTGTTATAACAAAAACAGCTATTGTTCATTCAGATGCCTGGAAACTAGTTTTTGATGAATGTTTAAAGGAAAAAGCAGACTCAGAGGGGCAGCCTTTTGAAGAATTTACACATGAGGATTATCTTAATTTTGTTGATGGTAAACCAAGGCTGAAAGGGATAAAAAGTTTTTTAGAATCAAGAGGGATCAATCGGCCCCTTGGCAACCCAGAGGATGTTCCCCCGGAAAAGACAATATACGCAATTGGTAACAGAAAGAATGAAAAATTCCAAGAAGTGCTTAAAACCAATGGGGTAGAAGTATATAAGCCGTGTATCGAACTTATAAATGATCTAAAAAAGAACGGTATTAAGATTGGGGTAGTTTCTTCTTCTAAAAATTGTCAGTTTATCCTAGAGGCGGCCGGAGTCCTGGATTTATTTGATACTAGGGTGGATGGAGTTATATCGGAAGAAATGGGCTTAGAAGGAAAACCTGAAGGCGATATATTTGTTCAGGCTACGACGAATCTGGGAACGCTGCCAAGCCGCAGTGTGGTTTTTGAAGACGCTATATCAGGGGTTCAGGCTGGTAGGAACGGAGGCTTTGCTTTTGTCGTTGGTGTGGCCAGAAGCGACAATATAGAGGCGCTTAATAAAAATGGTGCAGATGCAGTTATAACCTCTTTTTCAGCATTAAGCTTAGACAGAATCCAGGAATGGTTTGATAAGAAACCGGTTTCTTTATTTGATTGCTGGAATGATAAAAAATTAATTGAGACATCTTATGCAAAATTCAAAGGTGATAAAGATGATTTAACAATCAATCCTCAGTATTTTAAAATACCTGAGTCGATATTCAAGTCAGATAAAAAAATAGTATTTTTCCTCGACTATGACGGGACGCTTACGCCAATAGTTGATAGGCCGCAGGATGCTCTTATTAACGAGCAAATGCGTGAACTTGTAAAGAGTCTCAGCATACGGTTTACTACGGCTATTGTCAGCGGCAGAATGCGCGAGGATGTGGAAAAACTTGCCGGTGTTGAGGGGATTTTTTATGCAGGAAGTCATGGATTTGATATTCGCGGTATTGGTGTTTCGATGATACATCCAAAAGCAAAAGAAACTATTCCTGTAGTTGATAAAGTGACAGAAGTTTTAAAAACTGCGCTTTCCGGTATAGAAGGAGTAATCATAGAGGAAAAAAAATTCAGTGTTGCAGTGCATTATCGCTTAGTTAAAGCAGAGGAATGTTCAAAAATAAAAGAGTTTGTGGGAAAAGTTGTTGCTGATAATGATGCATTGCGTCTTATGAACGGAAAAATGGTTTTTGAGATTTTGCCGGCCATTGACTGGAATAAAGGAAAGGCAGTGCGCTGGATAATGAAGGCGCTTAATCTGTCTTGGGAAGAGCATACAGTATTTTACTTTGGAGATGATACAACCGATGAAGATGCTTTTCGGGCTGTAAGCAGTCGGGGAGTGGGCATACTTGTAAGTGAGAAGGAAAAGCAATCTGCTGCTCAATTCCGTCTGGTTAACCCGGATGAAGTTGCCAAACTTTTTCAACAATTGGTAAGTGGCTAAAAAATTAGGACAAATATTAGTAGGAAAAGTTAATATGCATACAGAACATCCATGGAAATTAATCTATAAACGCTTTGAACCAGAAGAAGAGAGTTTGCGCGAGGCTCTTTGCACCCTGGGGAACGGATATTTTGGGACAAGAGGTGCTGCACCGGAAACAGTTCCCACGGAAATGCATTATCCAGGCACATATCTGGCAGGTCTATACAATCGTTTGACTACGAATGTTGCAGGTAGAACAATCTATAATGAAGACCTGGTTAATTGTCCTAACTGGACATACCTGACATTTAAGGTTCGCGATGGAGTATGGTTTAGCCCCTCTGCGACAAGAATTATTTCTTTTCAACAGGAACTTGATATGCGTCATGGAAAATTAATCAGAAAAATATTGTGCCAGATGCCGCATGGTCGCAGGACATGGATCCAAGAGACAAGAATTGTGAGCATGGCAAATCCTCATATTGCGGCAATAAAATATGAGATTACTCCGGATAATTATAGTGATTATATAAGTGTACGGTCTATACTTGATGGGGCAGTGTTGAATATGAATGTTGAACGGTATCGCCAACTTAATTTTAATCACTGGAATTCGCATGTTCTTGGAAAATTTACCCGAAACGGAGTTTATCTGGGAGTTAAAACCATCCAGTCCAAAATTGAGCTTTGTGAGGCGGCAAAACTGAGAATTTTTACAGGGTCAAAGGAGCTTAAGCCTGCAATTGATATTATTCGCCATGGTACCCAGGTTGTCGGACAGGAATTCAGAATTTTTGCTAAAAAGCATCAGACTTACGCAATAGAAAAAACAGTTGCTATTTTCACTTCCAAAGATCAGGGTGTTAAAAGTGCACAATTAGAAGCAGTCAAAGCGGCAAAAAAAATGCCTAAGTTTGATGTCTTACTTTCCTCGCATATAAAGGCGTGGAAAAAACTTTGGGATGAATTTGACATTGAGATAGAAGGAGATGTTTTTTCTCAGCAGGTCCTGCGGCTGCATATCTTTCATTTACTGCAGACCGCTTCACCTCACAATAAAGAAATTGATGCCGGGCTGCCTGCACGTGGTTTGCATGGAGAGGCCTATCGCGGCCATGTATTCTGGGACGAAGTTTTTGTCCTGCCGTTTTTCAATCTCCATATGCCTCAAATATCAAAAGCATTGCTCTTATACAGGTATAAGCGTTTGGAAAAGGCAAGGCAATATGCCATAGATAACGGATATAAAGGTGCTATGTTCCCCTGGCAAAGCGGATCAACAGGGCGAGAGGAAACTCAGGTTGTGCATTTGAATCCACGTTCAGGCAAATGGGGGCCTGATTACAGCCGTAATCAGAGACATGTATCATTTGCGATTTCCTATAATACGTGGAATTATTGGAAATCTACTCATGAGATTGAGTTTCTTGAAAAATACGGGGCTGAAATAATTTTGTCTATTGCCCAGTTTGCAGGCAGCTTATGCGAATATGATGCTAAAAAGAAAAAGTATCATATTCGTGGAGTTATGGGGCCGGATGAATTTCATGAAAAATTTCCAGGCATCCAACATTCGGGGCTAATTGATAATGCCTATACAAATGTAATGGTAGTCTGGACTCTTCAAAGGGCACAGGAAATACTAAAGTTAGTTTCTAAAAAAAGAGCTATACGGCTTAGAAAAAAATTAAAACTTACCGAATATCAAACGGATCGATGGGAACGTATCATACGCAAGATGAATATCATCATGGATAGCAATGGGATTATTGCTCAATTTAAGGGGTATTTTAAACTTAAAGAACTTGATTGGGCTCGCTATAAAAATAAATACAAAAATATACATCGTATGGATAGAATTCTTAAGGCAGAGGGAAAGTCTCCGGATAATTATAAGGTGGCTAAACAAGCAGATGTCTTGATGATTTTTTATCTGTTGAACTTAGAGGAAGTAGAAAATATCTTTAAGTCAGCGGGATACAATTTTTCCGCCAAGCTATTGAAAAAAAATTATGATTATTATATTAATCGTACTTCTCACGGATCTACATTGAGTAAAGTTGTGCATTGTTTTGTTTCTCAAAAAGTAGGCAAGGCAAAGGCATTTTGGAATTGGTTTGAAGAAGTGTTGAGATCAGACATATACGATACTCAGGGAGGAACCACCACAGAGGGAATCCACGCAGGTGTAATGGGAGGATCTCTTGATATTGCAATGAGAGGTTTTGCTGGCATAAAAATTTTGGACAATGAGATTGAGGTTGCTCCTAAATTGCCCAGCAAATGGCGCAGAATGAAATTCAACATTCTCTATAAGGGGCAGTCACTTGGTTTTGATATTAAAAAATCAAAAGTTAAGATATCTTTAAAAAAAAATATCCCGGGCGTTGGAACACTTCCGATTAAAGTTAATTCAAAGAAATATTTACTTACGCCTGGGGCAACTATAGCTGTAGCGTTAATGAAATAGGTTTATAACGGATAAGCTGTGAAAAAGGCTTAATCTTATTTTTTTCCGATGCTGTTCTTGCTTTAAATTTAGAGTTTAATTTCAGATGGTTAATTCCCCGTGGCTTGCCGCGGTTCCGCTTAAAAGGGATTAGAGAGGGAGCATATCGTGCCGCATAAGCAGGAATTATAGTTAGAGTTGTTTTAGCGGGATACCCCGTAGCTTGCTGCGGGGAGGATTCATTTCTTTTGCAATAAATGTGGAGAATGTTGCATAAGTGAAGTCGTGACAAGATTATGGGTAAATTTTACGCTTACAACAAATTTCTCCGCTAAAAAACAGCGGAACCGGCAAATCCGCGTTGTGTTTTTGGCGCTGCAGAAACTCTCCCTTGACATTAAGAATGTCAAGGGCTCAGACAGTCTTCGCGCCCAAAAGGGTACCCAAAAACACAACGAATATTTGCCTAAATTTGTGAACGCGCTTAAAGATTCCCCCATAATCTTTATTTGAAGTCCACACTAAACAAGAAAGAGCCATAAATTTTAATCTTGTGTATCCATTTTTTAAATAGGGAAGTATATATGAAAATAGGAGCAAATTATATCAGCGCAGGCTTGTGTGAGTTCATTGTCTGGTCTCCAGATGCCGAAGATGTAAAGCTGAAGATTGTATCCCCATTACCACGTTTAGTGAACATGGAGAGAAACAGTGTGGGATATTGGAAGGCTGTAGCTAAAGATATACCTTCTGGGACAACCTACCTTTATCAGATCGATGGCTCTAGGGAAAGGCCGGACCCTGCTTCTGCTAGTCAACCCAATGGAGTACATGGCTTCTCAGCAGTGGTTAACCATAATAGCTTTATTTGGGGTGATGATTCTTTTTCCGGTGTGGGGCTTGCGGATATGGTTATTTACGAATTGCATGTGGGAACTTTTACAAAGCAGGGTGACTTTAAACAGATAATTCCTCGTCTAAAGGAACTGGTTAATCTTGGCATTACGACTTTGGAATTGATGCCTATTGCGCAGTTCCCAGGGACTAGGAATTGGGGCTACGATGGGGCATATCCATATGCAGTGCAGAATTCCTATGGTGGTTGCAAGGGATTAAAGGAACTTGTGAATGAAGCCCATGCGCATGGAATATCAGTTATCCTTGATGTTGTTTATAATCATCTGGGTCCAGAAGGGAATTATCTGGCTGAATACGGGCCTTACTTTACTGACAAATACAAAACTCCCTGGGGAAGGGCCTTGAACTTTGATGATATCTACAGTGCTGAAGTAAGAAACTTCTTTATTAATAATGCTTTATACTGGCTCGATAATTATCATATAGATGGACTGCGTTTAGATGCTGTTCATGGGATTTATGATATGAGTGCTAAACATTTTTTGCAGGAGCTAGCTGAGAATGTTGATGCTTTTTCACGTAAGAAACAGAAGAAATACTATCTGATAGCGGAAAGCGACTTGAACAATGCCGGTATTCTCAGATCAAGATCACAAGGCGGTTATGGGATAGATGCTCAATGGAACGATGATTTTCATCATTGTTTGCATGCGATTATAACACAAGAAGAAACTGGTTATTATCAGGATTACGGGCAGATAGAAAAATTGAGCCGGGCATTTAAGGACGGCTTTGTTTATCAAGGAGAGTATTCTGATTTCAGGAAAAGATATTATGGTAATTCAAGTCAGGATATACCTGCTCATCAGTTTATTGTTTTTTCGCAAAATCATGATCAGATAGGTAATCGGATGAAGGGAGAAAGGCTGGCGCAGTTGGTGACATTTGATATGCTAAAACTGGCTGCGGCTTTGGTGATACTGTCTCCTTATGTGCCTATGTTTTTTATGGGACAGGAATATGCTGAAATCGCACCGTTTTTGTATTTTGTGGAACATAGTGACGAAAAATTAATAAAAGCTGTTCGCCGGGGTAGAAAACATGAGTTTAGCTCTTTTGGCTATGCAGGGACTCCTGCTGATGCACAAGCTGAGGAGACTTTTAACCTTTCAAAGCTGGATTGGGAAAAAAGATATAACGATCAACATAAATTAATGCTTGATTTTTATAAGAAGCTTATAGAATTAAGACGTACACTTGCGAGTTTGAAAAAACTCGATAAGCGTTCAATTGAAATATTGATAGATGAAAAACAGAAGCTTTTGTTTTGGAGAAGATGGTATAATAGAAACGAATTATTTTGCGTAATGAATTTTTCCAAAGAGGATAGTTCTTTTTCTTTTATGGCCAGCGAAGGGAAATGGAATAAAATTATTGATTCTTCATTGGAGATTTGGGGTAGCAGTGGAACATTGCTGCCTGATATAATAGAAAATAAACAAAATTTAAATATAAAGATGAGCAGCTTTGCTTTGTATCAAAAGGAGGTTTTAAGGTGAACCGATATCTATGTGTGCATGGACATTTCTATCAGCCACCCAGGGAAAACCCTTGGTTAGATGAGGTCGAACTTCAGGATTCGGCGTATCCATATCATGATTGGAATGAAAGAATAACGATAGAATGCTATGCGCCTAATGGTGCTTCGCGTATTCTTGACGAAGAGAATAAAATCATTAATATTGTTAATAATTACTCGAAGATAAGTTTTAATTTCGGCCCTACGTTGCTTTCATGGATGCAGCGCAACAGGCCGGAGAATTACGAAAAGATAATAAAAGCTGATCTTGATAGCCGGGAAAAATTTTCAGGCCACGGTTCTGCAATTGCTCAGGTCTATAATCATATGATCATGCCGCTAGCTAATAAAAGAGACAAACAGACTCAAATTGAGTGGGGGATTAAGGATTTTGTTTCAAGATTCAAAAGAAAACCTGAGGGGATGTGGCTTGCCGAGACAGCAGTTGATCTTGAAACTCTCGATATTATGGCAGATCTTGATATAAAGTTTACGATACTCTCCCCCTATCAGGCTCATAAAGTAAAGCAAATTGAAAATGGAGAATGGCTTGATGCCTCAGGGGGCAAGATTGACCCCAAGCAGGCTTATAAATGCTCTCTGCCATCAGGCAAAAGTATAAATATTTTCTTTTATGACGGTCCTGTATCTCAGGATATTGCTTTTGGCGGACTGTTGGATAATGGTGAGAATTTTGCCAACAGGCTGATCGGGACTTTTTCTAATAATAAGGAGCAACCGCAATTGGTAAATATTGCTACTGATGGGGAAACTTACGGACATCATCATACGTATGGTGAAATGGCTTTATCATACGGACTCAACCATATCGCGGAAAAAGCTCGGGCAAAGATTACCATTTATGCAGAATTTTTGGAAAAATTTCCTCCTGTATTTGAGGTGCAAATCATTGAAAATTCTTCTTGGAGTTGTTTTCATGGTGTTGAGCGGTGGAGGAGTGATTGCGGATGTAATGTTGGCACTAATTCCACCTGGAATCAATCATGGCGGGTAGGACTTCGCAAGGCTATGGATTGGCTTAGGGACTCACTTATTGGTATTTATGAAGAGCAGATAACAAAGTATTTGAATGATGCCTGGGGAGCGAGGAATGATTATATTGAGGTTATCTTAAATCGTACCCCGGAAGTCATGAATGAATTTTTTGAGGCTCATACAGACAGAAAATTAAATGAAACTGAAAAAACAAACGTTTTAAGGCTGCTTGAGATGCAGCGCCATGCGATGTTAATGTATACAAGCTGCGGTTGGTTTTTTGATGATCTGTCTGGATTGGAATCAATGCAGGTTATTCATTACGCGTCAAGGGCTATGCAGCTGGCAAGATCAGTAAGTGGAGTTGATTTAGAACCGGAGTATATTAATATTTTGAAGAGCGCAAAAAGCAATATTAAAGAGCATAAAAATGGCGCAAAACTTTATGAGAAATTTGTAAAAACCACAATGCTTGTTTTACAAAGAGTATCTGCTCATTATGCAGTGTCCTCTCTTTTTAACACTTATGAATCACAGGAAAATATTTATAATTATGAAATCAAGCGCAGTTCTCATGAACGCATGGAAGCAGGCAAGCAACAGTTTATTGCGGGAACTATTATGATTAGATCCTTGGTAACTCTTGAACAGGAGAAATTTAGTTATGCTGTGCTGCACCTGGGAGATCAGATAATCTTTGGCGGTACAAGTAGTGCGTTGAATGATGAAGTATTTGCTAAGATGTGTATTGAAGCAAGAGATGCTTTTGGTAAAAGTGATGTATCTTTAGTGATTTCGCTGCTTGATAAGTATTTTAACGGACATGATATCTCTTTATGGTATGTTCTTCGGGATGAACAAAGAAGAATTTTGCAGCAAATGCTTGCTGTTACATTAGAAGAAATTGAAACATCTTTCAGACAGATTAATGAACACCATTATCCGATTATGCAGGCGATGAAGCAGATAAATATACCACTGCCGCATGTTTTATTAAGCACTTTTAGTTTTATGTTCAATGCGGATATTAGGAATGAATTAGAAGCGGATGATGTAGACATAAAGCGGATTGTCGCCTTGGTGAAAGAGAGTAAACGGTGGTCTTTAAATATAGATAAAGCGACGCTTGGATTTGTGGCAAGTGGAAAAATAAGCAGATTGATGTCTCAAATTAAAGATAATCCTCAAGATTTAGCTCTTATCAAAAAGATGGAAAATCTTTTTAAGGTACTGCGTCCTTTGGAACTGCAGATGCGCATATGGGAGGCGCAAAATATATATTTTTCTGTTAAAAAAGAATTTTACGATGTAATGAAAGGAAAAGCAAAGCAGGAAGATAAGTTCGCTAAAAAATGGGTGAGCAATTTTAAAGCCCTGGGTGTATATCTTTTTGTCAGGAGCAAGTAATGCATTTTCCTCAATCCTCCTATAGGATTCAATTTAATCCCTTGTTTAGTTTTAAGAAGGCCATATCCATTCTACCTTATCTGAAACTCTTAGGCGTATCAGATATCTATTCATCCCCGATTTTTAAAGCTGCTAGAGGAAGTACACATGGTTATGATATTGTTGATTCCAATCAGCTTAATCCTGAGCTTGGCACAGAAGCTGATTTTAATGAATTGATTCAGCAGACAAAGAAAAATGACATTTTCTGGATACAGGACATCGTACCCAACCATATGTCTTTCAGCGGAGAAAACAAGATTCTTCTTGATGTGTTTGAAAAAGGAAAAGCTTCTCTCTTCTATGACTTCTTTGATATTAACTGGGAGCATCCTTATGAAAGTATGAAGGGTAGATTGCTTACCCCCTTTTTGGGCAAGTTCTATGCAGAAGCGCTTGAATCTCAAGAGCTACAGCTAAGCTACGAAGAAAAGGGCCTGGGGGTTAATTATTATTCGCATTGGTTTGCTTTGCATATCCAGACCTACGCAAAAATATTCACCCATAATCTGGGTATCCTTGAAGAAAAGCCTTCTTTAGAGCAAAGCGAGATTCGCAGGCTTAATGAGCAGCTTTTAAACCTAAAGGAATTGGATGGTTTAGGCAAAGAAAAGGCGAGTGAAAAAATAGATTCAATCAAAAAGGGCTTGTGGGGATTATATTCTGGGACTCTTGAAATTAAAAATTTGGTTGATAAAAATATCCGAATTTTTAATGGTAAAAAGGGTGATGCAGTAAGTTTTAATTTACTTGATGACTTATTGTCTGATCAGGTGTTTCGTCTTTCTTTTTGGAAAGTTGCGGCAGAGGAAATAAATTACCGGCGTTTTTTTAATATTAACGAGCTTATATGTTTACGTATCGAAGATAAGAAGGTATTTGAATATATGAATTCGTTTCTTTTTGATTTAATGAATGAGGGGAAAATATCAGGTGTAAGGGTAGATCATATTGATGGTTTGTATGATCCTGCTCAATTTTTGCGACGATTGCGCTTGAGAGTTCCTAATGCTTATATAATTGTAGAAAAAATTCTTATAGAAAAAGAGAAGCTTTTCAGTAACTGGCCGGTGCAGGGTACAACAGGATACGATTTTCTTAATATCGTAAATGGAATTTTTTGCCTTAGAAAAAATCAAAGAAAATTTAATCGTATTTATTCAAAGTTCAGCGGAATAAAAACACCATATGATGAACTTATATCTCAGAAGAAGAGACTTATAATTGAAAAGCACATGGCGGGGAATATAGATAACCTTGCTCTTTTTATAAAAAAGGCATCTTCGGGGAGCAGGTATGGGACCGATATTACCCTTTATGGCTTGAAGCGGGCTTTAGTGGAGATTCTGGCTCTCTTTCCAGTTTACAGAACCTATTTAAGTGAAGATGATTTTCGTCAAGCTGATAAAGAAAATATTATTAATGTAATCCAAAGAGCGAAATTCATCAGCCCAGGACTTTTTTACGAATTTAATTTCATTGAAAAATTTCTTTTACTAGAAACTGAACATGTTTACCATGAAGCCGGCAGGGAAAAGCTTCTTGAATTTGTGATGCGTTTTCAGCAAGTAAGCGGGCCGCTAATGGCCAAAGGAGTAGAGGATACTATTTTTTACGTTTATAACAGATTATTATCTTTAAATGAAGTAGGCGGATCGCCTGGTAAATTCGGGGGATTTGCTAGAGAATTCCATAATTATAATAAACAAAAAGCAAAATTGTGGCCGCATTCTCTAAATACTCTCAATACACATGATACAAAGAGAAGCGATGATATTAGAGCACGTCTTAATGTCCTGTCCGAAATGCCTAACCTTTGGGAACAGAATATAAAACAGTGGCATAAAATAAACAAAGCGCATAAGAGCCTGGTTAATGGCTCTGTTGCCCCTGATAAAAATGATGAGTACTTTTTATATCAAACTCTGCTGGGAGCGCTTCCATTTGACGGAGGGGATTATGGATCATTTCTAGTGAGAATGGAAGGTTATTTAGTAAAAGCAGTTCGGGAGGCAAAGGTTCACACTGCCTGGATTAAGCCAGATTTAGTTTATGAAAAATCCTATCTAGATTTCATGAAGAAAATTCTTGATTTTACTAATCCAGGGGCTTTCCTTGAAGAATTTATTCCTTTTCAGAGGAAGGTTGCTTATTTTGGCATGTTTAATTCTCTTGCTCAGACCTTGTTGAAGATTACGGCGCCAGGTGTGCCGGATTTTTATCAGGGTAGCGAGCTTTGGAATTTGAACCTTGTTGATCCGGATAACCGAAGGGAAGTGGATTTTTCAAACAGAATGAGAGCTCTTGAAAACATGAAGGCAAAGGAGAAAGAAAATATTCTTGGGCTGATTCAAGAGCTGATGGAATTTAAAGAGGATGGAAGAATTAAGCTTTTCCTGATATATCGCGCATTGCAAACAAGGACTGAGCATGGGGAGCTTTTCCGTTCGGGGAGTTATCAGGGGCTAGAGACGGGTGGTAAATACAAAGAAAATATTGTTGCTTTTGCGCGCAGGTTTGATGATAAATGGGCGATAATTGTGATTCCTCGGTTTTTAAGTTTATTTGTAAAAGTGGGAGAGAGTCCGTTAGGGAAGGTTTGGGATGATACATATATTTCTTTGCCTAGTGATAGTAACTTTAATTTTGTAAATTCAATTACAGGGGAAGATATTAGCGGGAATAAGACATTACTGCTTAGCAGTATTATGAAATCCTTCCCGGCGGCTTTATTGATTAATAATTAGACATCCTCTAACGGGAAAGCATGAAGATGTCTTGATTTCGGAGATTAAAAACTCGATCACAGCGATTTTTACAGAAATTAATCTTTGCAATCTTTTAATAATCTGTGCAATCAGGTATAATCCAGTTTATACTTGAGGATTATCCTAGGAGAAAGAAAATGGAAAATAGGGGTAGTGGTTTATTACTACATGTTAGTTGTCTATGGTCTGATTTTGGGATTGGAGATCTTGGCCCATCCGCTTACAAATTTATCGATATGCTTAAATGCGCAAAACAGAGTTTTTGGCAGGTATTACCTTTAAACCCGACAAACGCTATCACCTGTAACTCGCCTTATAGCAGTGTTTCTGCCTTTGCCTCAAATGTTTTTTTTATTAGTCCGGAGCTATTACTAAAAGATGGCCTTATCGAAAAAAGATATCTTGATTTATTTCAGGGAATTTCCTCAGAAAGGGTTGATTATTCAAAGGTCTATGAGTCAAAAACTAAAATTTTTGATAAGGCATATGATAAATTTAAAATGACTGATAAAGCAAATTTTGAATTATTTTGCAAACAAAATGTTTCATGGCTTGAAGATTACGCGCAATTCATAGTTTTCAAGAGGGTTTTTAATGGTGAAATCTGGACACAATGGCCAAAAGAAATAAGGGATAGAGTTCAGGCGGCAGTAATTAACCTGAGTGAGCAAAATTTCGAGGAAATACATAAAGAGAAATTTCTCCAGTATTTGTTTGCCCGGCAATGGGAAGCTTTAAAAAAATATGCGAATAATTCAGATGTTCAGATAATTGGTGATATTCCTATTTATGTGACATACGACAGCGTTGATGTCTGGACTAACCCGGAAATATTTAAGCTAGATGCTAATATGAATCTTGAATATCTCGCAGGTGTTCCGCCTGATTATTTCAGTAAAACCGGACAGTTATGGGGAAATCCCGTTTATGACTGGGAGGTTATGAGAGCCAATGGTTATAAATGGTGGATGCAAAGGGTTGAGCATAATCTTAAACTTTTTGATATGGTTCGGATTGATCATTTTCGCGGCTTTGTTGATTTCTGGCAGGTTCCGGCTGGTGAGAAAACAGCAATTAACGGAGAGTGGCAAAAAGCACCCTCCAGAGATTTTTTTAATACGCTTTTAAAAAAATATCCCAATGCGCCTATCATTGCGGAAGATTTAGGTATTATAACTGATGAGGTAAGGGATACCATTAAGCATTTTGGATTTGCCGGCATGAAGATCCTGCTTTTTGCTTTTTATGAGGATTTAAAAAAGCATCCCTATCTGCCGCATAATTATATAGAGAATTGTGTTGCTTATACCGGTACGCATGATAACAATACTGTACGCGGCTGGTTTAAAAATGAGCTAAATGATACAGATAAGGAAAAATTGTTTACCTATCTAGGTAAGAAAGTTAGCGCTGATGCTTTGCCCTGGGAACTAATGGAAATATTAATGGAATCAAAGGCAAATACAGTAATATTCCCTGTGCAGGATATTTTAGGGCTTGGGCAGGATGACAGGATGAACATGCCAGGC
>JAGLQQ010000184.1 GCA_023136735.1 Candidatus Omnitrophota bacterium
TTTTATCAATTAATCCCAGCTCGTTACAATAAAGCAAAATATCCCGGAATAGAGGAGCGATCTGATCTTTCATAGATGAAATAAACTCGGCAATAGTTGTGAAATGAGGTTTTGTATCCGCGGACAAGGCCATGAAAATAACATTTTCCCGACATAGTTTTTCAATATCTCTGGAAGATGTAATCCCGCGGGAATAAGCATAGAGTACGATTTTAAGCATTATTGCCGGATCATATGCCGGAGCTCCGGTTTCATCATTTTTGTATCGAGTTTCGAATATTGCTGTATCTATCTCATTGTCGACGATGTAGTTTAAGGCATGTTCAAAACTTCCGGGGATTATTTGTTTGCTGAAGTTAATGGGGATAAACATTGCTTGTTCATATGAATAGTTTTTGTATCGAGCCATCCTTGCTCCTTTCTCTTAGGTCTTGTTCTATTTTACCTAATTTTAGAGCAAGAAGAAAGTACCTTTGCAAGAAAAATAAGGGGTTTTCCTACAGCTTCAACATCGGAGCTCACCTGCCGGAATCCGTGCCAGTTTTTCGGCGCGGGTTACGGTCAGCGTGAAGCGATTTGTTAGAGATTTTTTGTTTCAATATCTGACTTTGTGCCTGATTGCTCAATATTACCCTGCTCCTTAGTTTTTTTTCTTAGTTCTTGTTTGTGTATTTCTTTTAGGAGTTTCTTGTTTTTAATGTTATCTATAAAAGATAGGATTCTTCCACGTATATGATATTGAAAAAAACTATATGGTTTTGCCTTAAACGTTTGAATTTTATCTAAATTAAAACGTTCTATACATTCTTTTTGATATTCTATAATATCTATTTCTTCGTATGAGATATTCCCTTTTTCTTTTTCATTTTCAAGGAATCCTGATAACGCATCTTTTGTTTCTAAGGATTCTTTTGTTAATTTAAAATTTGTAAACTTTATTATACTAAAACCATCAGCATGGATAGCAACCACGGATTTTTCATCTCCATGTGTAAAACGCACTAAATATTTAATATTAATATCATATGATTTATTATCCACCATTAAGCGTTTAGGGATTATTATTGCAGTCATATAATTTTTAAAAAATAATGGTATAGGACTCCAAGGGATGATGCCGGTTTTTACTTTATATTTTCCATCAGTTGTAGAAAGTAAAATTTGCTTTTTTGTTTTTTCGTCTGATAAAATGTTATCAATTTTAATTCTTCTTGTATTAACTGAATAGAAAATAATAGGGTCATAATTGTTTTTGTAGACTTCAAATGGAGGTATTATTAATGGATCGTTTTCATGATTTTCTAGTTCGAGAAAATAACTGTGACCAATTTTAATATATATTTTAAAGACAACGAGAGGTCTATCTTTCAAGTTTTCTAATGTAAGAGTGTATACGTAATCATCTTGCGTGGAGTTACTGTAGCAAGTAAAATAGGTGCCCCTGACGTCATGACCTATCTTTGAGTAAAAAGTTTTGATTGTATAAATTAGGGCAACTATTGAAATAAACAGAGCCGTTAACGAAATAGAGATTGATATTATTGCGTTAAAAAGTTCGATACCATTACTCCTTTTTTTATTTTGTTTTCATTTTTTTTATCTCTAACAATTAATATACGACTACTCGTTTTTCCGTGTTTTTATCACCTACCCGATAATTCCAGATCTATTCCTTCCTCTGAACAGGTCGTAATATGTCCATAATATCAGGATATATGCCTGGTATTAAACATGGGGTTTTTGTCTTTTTACTCCCCTTTTGGAATGTTGCGCTATATTTTCTTTGGTTTAGGGGAACAGACGAAGACATGATGGCTGAGCTCCGTAATCCATGGATGGATTTTCGGAAGTTCGCCCGTCAGGGCGAATCAGTGAGCCTAAACCATTAGAAAATAAGTGTACATTTCTTAGGGGCGGTTTTCCTTTGCTTCGTTTCCTTTTGACGCCAAAAGGAAATGAAGGCGGGGGGACATCTGGGGCGGGCACAGCCCCTACCTCAAACACGCACCCAATATATCAAAAATCAACCTACGCAGTTAAGTCTTTTCATTCCAGACCACAGTCCAAAAACTTTTATACTTTTATAGTGTGTCCCCCTATCCTATAGAAAAACACTATATTTTTTCAGGCCTTTCAAAGAACAATTTTTTTATCTTAAACGCTTACTTTATCCTCTAAGCGTGTAATTCTTTTTTCGTGGTTAGCGATGTTTGTATCAATTTTCTTTTCCACTCTATCTATCTTCACGCTATTTTCTCTAATATGTTTATTATTCTCCATTACCGCCATTTCAAGCATATTAAACCGTTGTTCCATCCCTTCTTTCAATTGATGTATTTCTTGTTTAATTTCTTGCTTAATTGAACCATGCTGTTCAGCAACTAAATTGATGCTTTTATTCATTTGTTCCAGCAATACTCTATTCTCTCGTTCTGAATCATATTCTGGTATAGTTTTTTTAGCTTTCTGACTGGATTTTTTATTCATTTCTACCTCCGAGCTTAGTTCTACTATACTAGTTTTCACCAAAAAATCAACGTTTTTATCCGGTTTTCATCCGCGATCGGGGATGATAATTCAATATCCCTTACTTTAAATCTTCAGGGACTACCCGGGTATATATCTCCGTCGTGCTTATTCTACTATGCCCTAATATCTTTTGGATGATAACTAATCCCCATTTGAAACCAAGCAAAATATTTTCTTTGATTTAGGAATGAAGATGAAGACAGGATGTCGGAACGCCGTAAAGCAGGACTGTTTTTTCGGCGGCGAAGTCGTAATGAGTAAATTATTAGAAAATAATTGCTGTTTCTCTGGGGCGGTTTTCCTTTACCACATAAAAGAACTGAAGGCTAGGGTTTAAGGGGCGGCACAGCCCCTTATTAAATTAAAGGTCGCTGTCCCCTTTTTTATTATAATACCTTGCCCGATAGTAGTAAAGATTTGTCTCCAGATCAAGTTCTCTTCCAGTATACGTATACGGCTGAGCCAAAACGCCTAATTAAGGCAGGGGATGGAATTTCTTATGAATTGATTTAAGCTTGTCTTTATTCATATGCGTATATATCTGCGTTGTAGCAATATTACTATGGCCAAGAAGCTCCTGAACAATGCGCAAATCAGCGCCCTTTTCCAGTAAATGAGTCGCAAAGGAATGACGCAATGTATGAGGTGAAATACGTTTGGAAATATTAGCTAAAATCGCGTACTCCTTGATCAGCTTCCATATCCTTCTACGGTTAAGTTTTAATCCAAATTTAGAAATAAATAGATAATTAGATTGCTTGTCTTTAAGTTGTCTCCCCCTGCCTTTTTCTAAATACTCAACAATTGCCGAGCTGGCATACCCGCCCAAAGGGATGATTCTCTCTTTCTGCCCTTTTCCAAAACAGCGTATAATTCCAAGCTTAAAATCCACATCTTTTAACTTTAGATCAACCAGTTCAGAAACTCGCATCCCGGTAGCATAGAGTAATTCAAAGCAAGCCCGATCACGCAAATGTTTTACTTTATCCCCCCTTATTACCTCTAAGAGACTTTCAACCTCACTAATAGAAAGCACGTCCGGCAAATAACGCCATAAGCGCGGGGATTCAAGCAGCTCAGCCGGATCTTTTTTAACATATTTCTGACTAACCAGATATCTATAGAAAACCTTAATTACTACTATATTTCGTGCTATGGAACTAGATTTTAGTTTTTTTTCTTTAAGATCGTAAATGAAACCAAGAAAATGATCCCTATTTGGATTTAATAAATCTGAAATCTGATTATTTTCGCTATATTGCGAAAACTTATTCAGGTCACGTCGGTAGGAGGAAATTGTATTTCCAGACAACCCCCTTTCAAGGGACAAATAGTCAATAAATTCATCAATATATCGTTCAAGCTTTATCATTTACTAAATATTTCATGATTTTTTTCATATCATCCCACACAAGCTTTTTATCCTGAGGATTTCTCAAGAGATATGCGGGATGAAAAGTCGGCATAAGCTTAATTCCCTCAAAATCATAAAAATTCCCTCTGAGTTTTGAAATTGGGTTTGTAACATTTAACATAGCATGTGCGGCAAATTTACCAAGGCTGCAAATTATTTTAGGTTTTATTATCCTAATGAGCTCAGTTAAATACGGCCTGCAGCATACCACCTCTTCAGGCAGCGGGTTACGGTTGGAGGGAGGACGACATCGCAATACATTAGTAATAAATACATCGCTGCGCTCTAGTTTCATTGCCGTTATTATCTTGATTAAAAGCTGCCCGGCAACACCGACAAAAGGGATGCCCGCTAAATCCTCATCCCGTCCCGGAGCCTCACCCACAAACATAATCTCTGCATCTAAATTGCCATCTCCGAAAACAAGATTCTTTCTTGTCTTATATAATGAGCATAGCTGACATTTCTTTGCTTTTTCCAGAAGTTTCTCAAATAATTCTTTTTTAGGGTTAGGCGCTTTAACGCTTGCAGCATTTCCTAAAGGAACACCCTCAGGAGAAAAATATTGTTCAAACTCAAGACGCATTCTAATAGCCTCAAGACTTTGCTTTAACTGCTCTTTGATAATTTTTCCTTCACCCATTGATATATCCCTTGTGCTGCCTTTGGGTTTGCTAGTTTTAAGGCATTCTCCCTCATTTGCTTCAAAACTTTACCATCTCCTTCAAGCATTTTTTCAACCTGTTCAGTTACCTCATCAACATCATTAAGTCTAATTCCTATATTTGAGTTCTCGATTATCTGGGCATTTCTCATCTCCTGCCCAGGAATCGGGCGAATAATAAGCATGGGCAACCCTTTTACCAGAGACTCAGACACAGTGAGTCCTCCAGATTTTGATATTATAATATCAGAGGCTTCCATACACTCCTCCATATTATTTACATATCCGAAAGCTTTAATTTTCTTTTTAAAATTATTCTCTTTGAAATAATCAAGCAACTGATCATTCTTTCCGCATATTACAAGCATTTGCAGTTCAGATGAGATATCGTCTAAGCGCTCAGCTATTTTTTTAATCGGACCTACGCCAAAACCTCCACTAGTAATTAAAACTGTAAATTTACCATCATCAAGGCCTAGCTTAAAACGCATTTGCTTTTTTGATATTTCCTTAGAAAATTTCGCTTCAACAGGTATGCCGGTGACTAAAATCTTTTCCTCTGGCACTCCCTTTTCAATAAGCTCGATTTTTGTCATTTCACTGGCGACAAAGTAATGGTCAGTTCCCTCATTGATCCAGAACTGATGTACTCCGAAATCAGTCACGCCGCAAAGCACAAGCCCCTTGAACCTGCCTTTACGCTTTAAATGCGACACCAATTCCGCTGAAAGAAAATGCTCACAGAGTACAGCGTCCGGTGCTTCATCTAATACATATTTGATCAGCCTCCTAGACTGCAAGGCATTGAAAAAATGCCGAATTGAATTTATAAGCGGTTTAAGCGATTGAGAGTTAAGCAGATGAAATATACTCCCCCAAAGAAACGGAGCATATCTTACTAAATATATATATACAGCAGGATAAGCCTTTTTAAAGAAACTATTTGTATAGTCAAGCGCGTCAATTTTTTCTATTACATCAAACTCACTGCCATGAGCCAGAAATGCCTGATGCAGAGCAAGTGCTGCTTTAAGATGACCGGCCCCCGCGGTTGCGTGGACAATAAATATCTTCAAGATATCACCCCTTCTGTTTTACGATAAACTCCCAGAATTCATATGTTTTAAAACTAGATTCGTTTATTTTTTCTTAGATTAAGTTTCTGGGCAAGGAGATCTTTGGGCATAAGCACTCCGCCTGAAATGATAATCTTAAAGGCATCCTCAATACTTATATCCAATACTGTAACATCTCTTTTGGGCACAATAACAAAAAAGCCAGTTATGGGATTAGGTGCGGAAGAAATGTAAACACAAACCGTGTCAAGATCTGCTCCCGCAACGCTTTCTGACTTAAATTCATTAGTAATAAACCCTAATGTAAAGATATCTTTCCTGGGATATTCAAATAAAATAACTTTTTTAAAATGAACTTTGTCTTCTGAAAAAAGAAAACCAACAAGCTGCTTTATGGAAGGGTAAATTTGATAAACAAATGGAATCCGCAAGAAAAGACGTTCAAAAAACGGCATTATCTTTTTTACAAAAACATTGGTAGCTAAAATTCCTGTAAAAAAAATAATGATTATTATGGCAACTAACCCTAGCCCAAAGAATGATCTTCCATATGTAGTTTCAATATATGGCCTGATAAACCTACCCAACAGATTATCAAGAAATACTACAGTGAGAGAAAAAATTTTAATTGTGATAAACAGAGGCAAAAGAACAACAATACCAGCTATTAAGTATCTACGAACTTTAGTTTTAAACTTCATATACTCATCCTATAGTCAATCCGCTAAAACCAAGAAATGCAAGCGACATCAAGCCTGCAATAATAAAAGCCAATGGCGCTCCCTTTAAAGGTCCCGGAATCTTTGCCATTTCTAGTTTCTCTCTAATGCTGGTCATTAATACAAGCGCCATAGCAAATCCAACTCCGGCGCTAAATCCCTGGATAACGCTTTCAATAAAATTCAGCTCAGCCTGCACATTCAAAAGAGTAACGAAAAGCACCACACAATTACATGTAATAAGCGGCAGGTATATACCCAGTGCTTTATATAATATCGGATTGAATTTACGCACGAAAATTTCGACAAGCTGAACAAAACAAGCAATAATTAAAATGAACGATATTATATTAAGATATTCCAAGCCAAAAGGTACTAAGACAAAATGATAAACAGGCCATGTTATTATTGATGACATTGTAACCACAAATGTCATTGAAATCCCCATGCCCACGGACACATCAAGCTTTTTAGATATTCCGATGAACGGACATAATCCCAAGAAACGAGACAGCACAAAATTATTTATAAAAATCGCTGAAACCACAATACCGAATATTTTTAAAAAATTAATTTCCACGCTGTATCCTTTTGCTATTTCTTCTCGCGTACAATCCCGAGTTTAACTTTTGCCTTATCCGCGTTTATATAATTCATAACCGCCATAATAACACCTATTGTCAAAAAGGCTCCGGGCGGCAGTATCATTACAAGCATGGGGTTAAATGCCGCACCGAATAAGGGGAATCCGAATAATGTCCCACCTCCCAATATTTCACGTATCGCCCCGATACCTCCAGCGGCAAGCGTAAATCCTATACCCATACCAAGCGCATCCGCCACAGCCATGCTCAGAGTATTCTTACTGGCAAACGCCTCTGCTCGACCAAGTATAATGCAGTTTACGACCATAATATCCACAAACAGCCCCAGTTCCGCGTAAATCAAAGGCAGATAGGCCTGTAAAACTAATTTTGCGATTGTAACAAAAGTAGCGATCACCAGGATATAACATGGGATCCGCACTTCCTGCGGCACAAAATCCTTGATAAGAGACACAATAGAATTTGAGCCCAGAAGCACAAAGGTAGCGGCGATACCGATAGCGATGCCGTTTTTCGCGGTCACTGTAACCGCAAGAGTCGGACACAATCCAAGCATCAGCCTAAACACCGGATTCTCAAAGCAAATCCCGCTCATCATGCAATCTTTAAGACAGGCAAGATTTTTGTTCATAAATATCCTTTTACTTTTTCTCCCAGGCATAAATTAGCGGACTGGCGATAAAAACAGTTGAATAAACACCGCTGAAAAAGCCGATGATCAAGACAAAAGCAAAATTGTGCAGTACCCTTCCGCCTAAGAGATATATGGCGAAAACAATACACAGAGTTGTAACCGATGTCCAAACAGTACGACCCAAGGTCTGATTGATAGAAATATTAATTACGTCTCTAAACGTTGTTTTGCGCATTAAGCGCAGGTTTTCCCTGATTCGGTCATAAGTAACAATCGTATCGTTAATAGAATAACCTGCAACAGTCATAAACGCAGTAACGATTAAAAGATCAATCGGCCTATTAGTAATCGCGCAAAAGGCAATAGCCACAAGAACATCATGAAATACAGAAGCAACACCGGCTATCCCATAAGCAAAGTCTCTAAACCTTATCCAAATATATATACATATACATAACAATGCCAGAGCAAAAGCATTTGCCGCATTCTTCTTGAGCAGTCTTCCCACAACAGGACCAACGCTTTCTACACTCAAGACCTCTGCCTTGTTATCAGGAAAAGCGATAGCAAATTCAGCTATAATCGCGTCCGCCTGATCCTGTATTGTCCTAATTAATACAATTTCAGGCTTCTTTTTATCCTGTTGGATCAAAGCATCATCGAGTCCGATTTCTCCCATTGCCATTCGAAGTCTATCTATCTCTATAGGCCTTTCAAATTGGAATTCCTGCAGAGAGCCGCCCGCAAAATCAATACCGTAGTTATCCTGTCCCCTTTGTGAGAACAAAAACAGTCCGGATACTATTAGAATAAGCGAGATTGAATAACAAATCCAACGCACTTTTATAAAATCAATTTTTGTCTGAGGAATAAGCTGCATCATTTTAAGCGGCAGGTTCTTCCATTTCAGAGTAATCATGTCAATAAGCATCCTGGTTACTACAATCGCTGTAAACATACTTGCCATCAAACCGATAATCAAGGTCAGACCAAACCCTCTGATCGGGCCTGAACCCAGCCAAACCAGCAAAATAGCGGCAATTATAGTTGTGACATTGGAATCTAAAATTGCGGGAAAAGCGCGGCCATATCCATTGTTTATAGCCGTACGTGTGGATTTACCTAGTTTTAATTCCTCACGAATACGCTCATTAATCAAAACATTCGCATCAACTGCCATACCGATTGTAAGTCCGATACCGGCAATTCCCGGCAATGTTAAGGGGCGTTTCATAATTACAACTACAGCAAACACCAGCAAAATATTTAATAATAATGCTATATTTGCCAGAATACCTCCCACACCATAATAAGCAGCCATAAATAGTAGCACAGCAAGGCCGCCGTAAAGTGTTGCCTTAACCCCGCTATTTATGGAGTCCTGTCCAAGCAGCGGTCCAACAGTACGCTCTTCACCAAACGTGATCGGTGCCGGCAATGCACCGGTGCGCAATACAGTAGAAAGATCCTTTGCGTCATTAGAACTGAAGCTTCCGGTAATTTCCGCGTTACCACCGGAAATACGTTCTCTGATCATAGGAGCCGAATAAACCTCATTATCAAGAACTATCGCCAATCTCCTATTTACATTTGCTCCCGTTATATTAGAAAATTTAGTCGCCCCTTTACCGGTAAATTCCAGCTTTACACTCGGGCGCCCGTACTGATCCCGACCAACAATAGCATTCGCCAAGCTGTCTCCAGTCATTACTGCGGTTGACTCAAGAAGCAGGTCTTTGTCATCTTCATCTTTAGATAAAATATGACCGGCAGGAACATCACCTTCTAATGCTGCTCTGAGCATCTCATCATCATCATTGACTATCCTGAACTCAAGCTGAGCGGTTTTACCAATAAGAGCACGGGCTCGTTTTCTATCAGTAACTCCCGGCAGCTGTACGATAATACTATTTGATCCCTGACGAGTTATAGAGGGTTCTTTTACGCCGAATTGATCAACTCTTTTTCGGATGATCTCAATTGTTCTGTCCACGATATCAGAGCGGACATCATCTTTAATATTCTTAGGCAGCTTACTCATATCAACATGCAGGGTAAGGAAAACTCCTCCCTGCAAATCAAGGCCAAGCTTAATTTTATTCTGAAGCGGATAAATAACCCAGACGCAAAAAACAACTAACGCGCTTATTAACAAAAATTTAACTTTTAAATTCTTCGGCATGCTCTTCCTCCTACAATATGTTTCCTCGTCAATAACTTCAAGTTTAATACTCGCCTATAAGCTGATTTATACCTGATTACCAGATTACTAAAAGTTTACAAAGATTAATTCCAATTTTACATTGCCGTAATCGAGATTTAATCTCTAAGATCAAGACACCCTACGACTTTATCCTTAGGGATGTCTTATGATTGCCTTGATTTATTAATTAAAGTGATCGAACTTTTATCAAACTCGATTTTGACATTATCATCAACTTTCAAAACCACACTTTTATCCTTCACATTAACAACAGTAGCATAGATACCGCCTACGGTAATCACCTCATCATTTTTCTTTATCGATTCAATCATAGCCTTCTTTTCCTTTTGCTGCTTCTGTTGAGGCTTTATAAGGAAAAAATAAAATACCACAAATATGATTAAATACATAGGCAGTAATATCATAAAACTGCCCTGTCCCCCGGCTGATGCGGTGCC
>JAGLQQ010000185.1 GCA_023136735.1 Candidatus Omnitrophota bacterium
CTCCACATTTAACGCGAAAGAACCGAAAAAGACGGATGATCAACTCATCCGCCTTTTTATAGAATCCATATTTTTAAATTATGCAATAATTCCTTTTATCAGAAAGCATGCTGCAAACGCGACAATAGCATATAATTCCGGAAATACTGCAAGAACCATTGTTTTGCCGAAAACATCACTTCCGCTGGCAATTGCCGCGATTCCATTGGCACAAACCTTGCCTTGGTAAATAGCAGACAGCAATCCTGCCACACCCATGAGCAGCCCCGCACCGAATAAAGCAGCCCCCTGAAACATTGTAATCTGTGCAGTTAGAACATCTTTTAATACAAAAAAAGCGGCAAACCCATAAAGCCCCTGAGTACCAGGCAAAGCACTAAGAACCAAACAACTAGCAAATGCTTCCTCTTTTTTCTTTATCGCTCCAACAGTTGCTGATCCGCCAATAGAAGTCCCGATTGCACTACCGCAGCCAGGCAATCCTACCATAAGTCCAACCCCAATAAATCCTAAAATTAACGCTAAGCTCATAAAACTCCCCTTTCCTTTTCAAATAATATTATTTTACGTTTTTAAAGGGAATATACGCTCTTCCCCCGCCTTCAAAACCAGCATTTTTATAAAACTCAACGAATGTAAGCCGTAACGGATGAACAAAACTTGACAATCCGCTTAAAAGCAAATTAGCCGCATGGCCAACAACTAAAAAAGCAAAAGTTAGAAAATAGCCTATATATGGTATTGTTCTAAACTGCATGCCAATCTCATTTACTACAAGTCCCAGAATCGCGCCTGAAATACCTAAAGCAAATAAGCGAACATAGCTTAACACATCTCCAAGAAAGCCAGTAAGGCCGCCATATAATTCCCAAAGTCCTTTTCCAACACGCACAAATATATTAGCTTTAAGATCATTAAAAAGCAAAATCAGTACAAGACCAGCTATTGCACAATAATTAGCCCACACTGGAGCTGTCTTACTAGCCAACGATGCCAAGACCAAAGGCAGCACACCGCTAAGTATTAGCAGCCATCCCCAAGTAGACACACTATGCAAAAACCCAAATTGGCGTATTTTATTGATTGCTTTTAGTAACAAGCCAAAAAATATTTGAACAACCCCTATCTTAAGAGATAGATAAAATAGTTCATCCTGATTAAGCACAACAATATTCCGAATATTCTCTATTTTCACAAGCTCTATTCCAAATAAGTTCCCGGAAATAAGTCCAAATAAAAATGTAGACAAACCAAAAACAGCACCTAAAGTTAAAAACGGAGTTTGCGTTTTAGTCGCTTTTTTCCAAAAAACAGCACATGCCAAAAGAATAATTAAACCATAACCAGCGTCACCTAAGCAAAATCCAAAAAATAAAGTAAAAAAGGGAGCAAAAAAAGCAGTTAAATCCATTTCTCCATATTGCGGCAGAGCAAACATTTTAGTTATTGGCTCAAATAAACGGCTGAACCAATTATTTTTAAGCAATACCGGAACATCCTCCCCAGGCTCAGGCCGGCTAAAATAATAATAAGCCTCTGTTGCCTCTAAGAATACTTCCATCTCAGCTTTCTTTTGTCTTGGCAGCCAACCATTGATAATAAACACTTTTTCTTGGGCAGTCCGCGGTAAGCTATTGCTAATAATCAAATAATTCAGCTTAGTCCGCTGAGTATTATAATAATCCTGCACCTGTTTATATGCTGCTAATGTTATTACCCTCAACTTATTCTTTTCTCCAATTTCATCCACCAGCGCCGCAGATTTGACCTCAAGCGCTTTAATATCTAAAGAAGGATAAAAAAATTCATCACAATCAAGATTCACCACTTGTTCTTTTTCAAAAACAACAAAGTAAACATATGTCTTATCCCTTGAAATTTCATGGACACAAATACCTTCTTCAAAGCTATCTATATTAAATTTCTTAATTGGGCTAATAAAAAATCGCACCTTGACGCCTGAATTATTTAATTTTTCAAGGGCCTTACGATCAAATTCCCCCCAAGGCTTAAGATTACGTATTTCCTTTTCTGTTTTTTCTTGCCTATCAAGTAATCCACTTAAGTCCGATTTTAATTGCTCAAAAAGCTCAACAAAGTCAAAACCAACTTTTCCTTCAAGCTCAGCTGCTATTTGCTCAAGCGCCGCGATATCCTTTGTTTTTTTAGCAGCTTTAAAAAAAGATTCACAGCGTCTTATTTGTGACTGCATTATCATAAGCTGTTCATCAGCATCTTTTTTCTCTTGCGATATATGCAAAAGCCCAAGAGATTGCAAGGCACCAAGGAACTCGTCCTTGATCTTATGAAAAATAAGAATTGTGACTTTTTCCATTGGAGCAATCATGCCAGTGCTGCCTCCATTCGGTTTTTAATCACTTTCTGAGATGATTTTGAAAGGTTATCCTGATCTTCTAGAAATCGCTTGATTTTTCTTATTGATTCTTCAAAAAATGGTATCTGCACTTTTTGATAAAGATTAACCTTTTGAGTGGTTTTCCGTCGCGCATACTCAACACTATCAAGGATCTTTTTCTCATTAATTAACTCTATCTTCAAAAATAATAGCTTCTTAATAATCTCTACTCCCTGTATCACCCAGGAAGGATAAGCAAAAAAACTTACAACTTCAGTATTAAAATCAATTCCCTCAATTATAAAAACAGCAAGACTAGCTATTTTCTTTTTCTTAAAATTAATTTTATCAATTTTAACGATATTCGGAAATTCCACCCATAAGCGCTCAATAGGAACAAGAGTCTTGATCATCTGCTGATATTTTTGATCTAGTTCTCTAATCTTCAACCTGACTTTTCGTGTTTCTGCTCTTAATGCGGATTCTTTGCTTCTTAAAACCGGCAAGGCATTCTCTCTCATAGACAAGTCTTTATTGATCTTCAGAAGTGCTGTTTTATTGTATTGTATTTGTGCCACGCTTTATCCTCTAGCTTCTTTCTTCTACTGTCCGTC
>JAGLQQ010000186.1 GCA_023136735.1 Candidatus Omnitrophota bacterium
TCCGTCTTCTGTCTTCTTTTCACTGTCCTCTTTATTTTTAGGCCAATATTTAGTCATTATTTCTTCTTTTATTGCAACCTCATCTTTTTGAAAATATTTAGCAAATAATCTCCAAGCTGTGTCTAACATCTTATCAACATCAATGTTTATATCTATAGCCAATAAAGCTTCCGCATAATCATAAGCAAATTTTAATGTCCGCTCATCATAATCAGTCAGATCAAAACCGTTTTCTTTTTTTGTCTTAGAATTTGCCGCGTCAGAATAAAGCCTAACACCGGCATTCATAACCTGAGGATGATCTTCTCTTGTTCTTTTGCCAATAACTAACTGCTTAAGTCTTGAAAGACTTCTAAAGGGATCAACTATAACTTTCGATATGTCAGTATTACGACGCAAAAATAACTGCCCCTCTGTAATATAACCTGTATTATCCGGAATAGCGTGGGTAATGTCCCCGCCGCTAAGTGTAGTTACCGCAATAATCGTGATTGATCCATCTTTAAATTGCACTGCTTTTTCATATATTTTTGCCAAATCACTATACAGAGATCCAGGCATGCTGTCTTTACTGGGAATTTGATCCATACGGTTTGAAACAATACTCAAAGCATCACAAAATAATGTCATATCAGTAAGTAAAACCAATACTTTCTCCTTTTTCTCAACCGCAAAATATTCAGCAGCAGCGAGTGCCATGTCCGGGACTAATAATCTTTCTACCGGCGGATCATCGTTTGTATTAATAAAGCAGGTTATTTTTTCTAAAACACCGGCATCTTCAAAGACTCTGCGATAATAAAGATAATCATCGTTGGAAAGCCCCATCCCCCCAAGGATAATTCTATCAGCTTGAGCGCGCAAAGCAACATTGGCCATGACCTGATTATAAGGCTGATCAGGATCAGCAAAAAAAGGTATTTTCTGTCCGGTAACAAGCGTATTATTTAAGTCAATCCCGGCAATCCCGGTACTAATCAATTGTGATGGTTGTTCACGACGCACAGGATTAACACTCGGGCCTCCAATTGGAGTCTTTTCACCTTCCAGATCAGGACCTCCGTCAATTGGCTGTCCATAAGCATTCAGAAATCTCCCTGATAGGTCATCGCCGACTTGTAGTGTAGGGGGCTCTCCCATAAAAATTACATCAACATCTGTTCCAATACCCTGAGTTCCTGAGAAAACCTGTAAGGTAACCAAATCTCCTTGAATTTTAACTACCTGAGCCGGACGGCCATCGATTGTAGCCATTTCCTCATTAGCTATCCCTTTAGCTTTTAATGAACAGGTAGCTTTTGTAATCTGCTCGATCTTGGTGTAGACCGTTGTAAAGGCAGGTGGTTGACGGCTCATGATACTTTCCTTTCCATTAAAGTGCTTTGTAATTCATCTTCAAATTTTTTGAATTCATCTTTTTGAAACTCTGAGAAATTCATCTGCCGGATAATATTAATTACTTTCTTAAAATATGATGTTACCTCTGTGAACGCGCTAAATTTAAATTCCGCATTACAAATATTATACAGAATATCCATCATATAACGCTGTCTTTCAAGCGATGTAGCTTTATCAACTGGATCAAAAGCATCTTGCTGCAAAAATCCAAAATCAACTAATTCTGATTTCCAATAACGTTGATGATATTCAACAGGCACACTATCATCTCCTAAAATATTTATCTGATCAAATGCTTCCTTACCTCTTAGTAAGATATCTTTTATATAAGCAATTTTCTCAATCCAATGAGGCTCAAAGTTTTTTTCTAAATATTCTTTGACTTCCTTATACTCAAGATATTTAGAGTAACTATCTATAGTATCTATAGATGGATAACGCTTACTATCTGCTCTTTGCTGTGACAGAGCATAAAAACATCTAGCTACTTTCTTAGTTGATTCAGTCACAGGCTCTTTCATATTTCCACCCGCGGGACTTACTGTACCAAGAAAAGTTACAGAACCAGTCTGTCCATTATTTAATTCAACAAGACCAGCTCTTGAATAAAAATTTGCCACTATTGCGGTAAGATCCATCGGAAAAGCATCAGGGCCTGGAAGTTCTTCCATTCTATTTGACATCTCACGCAATGCTTGTGCCCAACGCGATGTAGAATCAGCTAATAATAATATCTTTACGCCCATCAGTCTGTAATATTCAGCAATTGTCATTGCCGTATATACAGAAGCCTCACGTGATGCAACTGGCATATTAGATGTATTACAAATAATTATTGTTCGCTCTATTAATTTGCGCCCAGTATTGGGATCATCAAGTTCTGGAAATTCTTTAAATATCTCAACAACTTCATTAGCCCGCTCACCGCAAGCACACATAATTACCATATCTACCTGCGCATTTGCCGCAATAATATGCTGTAATACTGTTTTGCCGCAACCAAATGGTCCTGGAATAAAACCAGTCCCTCCCGCAACAATCGGATTGATTGTATCTATAAGACGAACTCCTGTCTGCAAAGGTTTAAAAGCAATAGGTTTATTAGCATAAGCCCGTATTGGCACTTTAACCGGCCAACGCTGTGTCATGGTTACATCAATAACTTCCCCGCTTGAGTTTTTTAAAACAGCAATAGTATCTTTTACTGTATATTTACCTTTTGCCGCGACAGAATATACCTGCCAAATCCCTTCAAGACTTATCGGCACCATTATCTTATGCTTGATGAAATTCTCTTGGACTTCTCCGAGCCAGTCACCAGCTTGAACTTTATCTGTTTTTTTTGCCAAAGGCAAAAATTCCCATTTTTTATCATAGGAAAAAGGCGTAGTCATTTCACCACGTTTTAAAAATACTCCGGTCATTGCTTCCAGATCATTCTGCAATCCATCATATTTTTGTGATAACATCCCCGGTCCTAGCTCAACTTCAAGCAAATGATCAGTAAACTCAACAGGAGAACCTACTGTTAGGCCACGAGTACTTTCAAATACCTGCGCAAAGGCACTATTGCCATTAATTTTGATGATCTCGGCTTTTAATTTAGTATCACCCAGTGTTATATAACAAATTTCATTCTGGCTAACCGGCCCATCTACTTCAATAGTAATCAGATTTGATACTATCCCAATAACTCGTCCTTTTGTTGACATTTCTCCTCCGAATTTATTTATTTTTAAGAAAAAGCAAACTCTGCTTTATTTTTTGAAAACTGTCTTGTCCTGCAATAGTTAACACTTTTAAACATAGATGATTTACTTAACCGCCCGCTTCGCTCGATAAACACTGATTAACACTGTTTAATACAACTATTTACCACTGCACGTATATGCTCAACGCGTTTTCTTTGAAAGCATTGGTTTTATTCAAAGTGAACTCAATAAGAAAAATGAATTTTTCTTTTGATTCACCTTTGAATAAATTTAAGCCGCGCCAAGCGGCTTGAGCATATACTTTCTTATCTGCGCTTATCGAATCTTCCTTTTTACTTGTGACTGCGTTTATCTGCGTCCATCTGCGGTTAATTTATTTTCCCCTCAACCTATTTCAGAATATCACAAACATTTCAATTATTGTTTTATAAGTTCACGATCTACTTTTGATATTTCAGTAAACGCCTCACGTCCACCCTTAACTGTCATAGCAATCCAACGCTCAACCATCATTAATTTAATCAAATATCCAAGCAAAACATCAACTTTAAAATAAGTGAAAGTATTAATCTGATCAATCTTATCCCAACGCAGATGATCAATCAGTTTTTCCCTATAGACGATATCATCCTTGTCAAAAGCATCCACTAAAGACTGTATATAATCCACACTATTCCCTAGCCCAAAATCATTAGCCGTAGATGTTTTTAATTTTCCTATAACCTCATCTTCTCCAACCTCTAATAAACTAATGTTGTCGATCTTAAATTTTCTTTTACTTATAGCAAGTAAAATATTTCTCAACCTGAAATCAAAAGTAAAATAATCACTGATAAAAGAATTTTTATGCCGCATCATTTTCCCGTAAAAACTCTCCAAAAGTAATTCTTCAGCCAGATAACGATTTATTGTTTTGTTTTCATTGTCTACTCCATCAAGAGAGTTTTTAAAATTGAGAACATATGAATGCTGCTTTTCATCTAAAGTTTCCGGGTTATCAAAAAATGATTTCATTTGGTTAAAAGTCCAATTTCCTCTTGCATCAAGTGAAGTATTACCACTACCTGAAACAATATCCGCAATATTAGGATTATCGTTCATATAGAGTATGTCCTGAACATATTGAGCATGCTCTGAGTCAAGATTACAATACAATTCTTCAATAAACTCATTAACCCGATACGGTTCTTTATAATCATCTAAACGTAACTCAGGCAAAGAAGATATTAAATAATAATAATTACTGCTCATTTAAACCTTATCTCCAAAAAGAAACTGTTTCATCCGCGGCCGCAGAAAATACTGAATCAACGCTTTAAAATCATCCTCAGTAAAACCGATTCTATAACTGCCATCTTTCGGGCTAATAACAAAACCACTTTTTACTTTTTCATCAAACTCTATTTTTAAGCCTTTGTCTAGCTCTTGTTTGCCTGATACAAAAAAATGCTCCTGGATATCTGTCTGGACTTTTTTAGGCAATTTTAAATAAAACTCCTGTCCCCGGTTGCATCCTGAGCCTACCCACTCCTTCATAACGATCTCAAGTATTTTCTTTAAAAATTCAGGATCATCAAAAAAACCTTCAACTGCCCCTTTAGTTACTTTCACTGAAATTAGCTCAGAGATTTTCTGCCTAAGAAGTGCCAAAGACTGTTGCGTTGCCATACGCAGCTCTGAATTAACCATATTCTTTAATTCTTCAGATTCCTTCCGAGCAACAGAAATTATATCTTCTGATTCTTTCCTAGCTGAGCGTAAAATTTTTCTTTTTTCCGCTTCAGCTGCCTTAATAATATTTTCTGCCTCAACGCTTGCTTTTTGAATACCTTCTTCATATATCTGCTTAGTCAGTTTTTCCAGTTTATCCGTCATTTTTCACCTCTTTTATTTTCTACCTTTTTAATAACAAAATTTCATCAATTAAACCCCGTGGTTTTCTATACCATAAAAAATTAGTTGCTTATACTTATATATATCGAATAACTGCGGAAAAACTTTAATCATAATTTTCTTTTTTTCAGATACGCATGCAATATCTATTCTCCTCTATCTTTAATCTTCAGAATTATAAACTGGCTGGGCAATGCTTTTTTAGCTATGGAAGACGCATTAATCTTTATTTTACAAATAAATGGATTTAAACTTGGATTATTCATAATTCGCAGAACATTGGTATTTTCCCAAAAATATATGTATATTATTATGCAATTTTTTCTTTCACTCTTTTTATCGCTTCTGCTTTTCCGCTCATCGGGTCTACTTCTATAATAACTCCCTGCAACTGCACATTTTTATCAGCCACTTCAAATCTCATAGGCATATAATTTAAGAACCTCGGAAGTATCTGCTCGACTTTTCTGCCTATGACAGAATCGATTGGACCGCTCATCCCTACATCTGTGATATATGCTGTATGTTCTGCTTCGGGAAGAATGCGCTCATCTGCAGTCTGCACGTGGGTATGCGTTCCTAAAACTGCGCTTACCTGACCGTTTAGATACCATCCCATCGCAACTTTTTCACTAGTTGCTTCAGCATGTATATCAATAATAATAATTTGAGTTTCCAGTTTGACTTTTTTTACAAGTTCCTTCGCCTTGCGGAAAGGACAATCCAGCGGCTCCATAAAAACTCTGCCATTTACATTAATCACGCCTACCTTTACGCCGCTTGAGGCCTTAACTACAGCGTATCCACTACCTGGAACCTCATCAGGGTAATTAGCAGGCCTGATCAATCTTTCATGGAAATTCAATATCTCAACTATTTCCTTTTTCTTGAAGATATGATCTCCTGAAGTAAGAACGTCTACTCCATAGTTGATAAGTTCTTTATAAATTTTAGCTGTTATTCCTGAACCTCCCGCTGAGTTCTCGGCATTGGCGATTACAAAATCTATTTGTTCCCGCTGGCGCAAAGAAGCGATACCTTTCTTAACAGCAACTCTTCCGGGCTCTCCTACTATGTCACCTATCATAAGGATTTTCATAACTAAATCCTGGGGGTTGGGGTATAGGGAGTAGGGTTTAGAAAGTCTACTCTTTTTACCCTTTTTTTTATATTACTAAATTTTAACTTTATCACCTGCAAAAACTTAAAAACTTATCATCTTACATTAGAGTTCTACACTAAGTAATCCAAGGGCTTGGAACTCGGAAAATTCATTATTTATTACACCCTATTCCCCACCCCCTACACCCTAATTTTGACTACTTTGCGTATTCAATAACCCGTTTTTCCCGGATAACTGTTACTTTTACCTGTCCTGGATATTCCAGTTCATTCTCAATCTTCTTGGTAATATCACGAGCTAAGATTGTAGCTTCATGATCCCCAACCTTATCAGGGTGAACAATAATTCTGATTTCTCGACCTGCCTGTATTGCAAAAGCTTTATCAACGCCTTTGAATGAATCGGCAATTGCTTCGAGTTTTTCAAGGCGTTTAATATATATTTCTAAGGTTTCACGGCGTGCTCCTGGTCTTGTCGCACTAATTGCATCTGCTGCCTGCACCAACACTCCATATATGGAATTAGACTCAGCCTCGTCATGATGTGCCGCAATTGCATCCACTACAGTCTGGTTCTCACCATATTTTCTTGCAAGCTCAGCGCCTATTGCCGCATGTGTTCCTTCTAATTCATGATCCACCGCTTTTCCCAGATCATGGAATAAGCCTATTCTTTTTGCCAAAATTATATCAAGCTGAAGCTGTCCAGCAAGCAATCCCATAATAAATGCCGCCTCTTTTGAATGCTGCAACACATTCTGACCATAACTTGTTCTATATCTCAAACGACCTAAAAGTTTTATTATTTCAGGGTGTACCCTCTGCACACCAACATCAAAGGAAACTTTCTCTCCTTCTTCCTTTATCATTTGATCCATTTCCTTTTTCATTTTAACTACAACTTCTTCGATACGAGCAGGGTGTATACGTCCATTCGCTATCAAACGCTCTAAAGAAAGCCTGGCGATCTCTCTTTTAATTGGGTCAAATCCTGAGAGAGTTACCGCCTCCGGAGTATCATCAATAATTATATCCACACCAGTTGCTGTTTCAAGAGATCTTATATTCCGTCCTTCTCGGCCGATAATTCTTCCCTTCATATCATCACTTGGTAAAGTAACTACACTAACTGTAGATTCTACGGTATGCTCGGCTGCACAGCGCTGAATTGACAAGCTGATAATCTGCTTTGCTTTTTTATCAGCAACTTCTTTTGCTTCCTGCTCTATTCTCTTTATCATCAGGTTTGCATCAAATCTAATCTCGCCTTCCATATGCTTGAGGAGTATCTTTTTTGCTTCTTCGCTACTAAGACCGGATACTTGCTGCAAACGTGCCCTTTCTTCCAAAATCAACCGGCTAAGCTCATCTTGTTTTTCCTGGGTTGCCTTTTCCTTGTCACTTAAAGCTTTAGACTTATTACTTACTTCTCTTTCTTTTTTCTCTAAAAGGTCAACCTTTCTGTCCAGGTTTTCCTCTCTGCCGATTAGTCTACGTTCAATGTTCAGCAACTCCTGGCGTCTACCTTTAGACTCTTTTTCAAATTCAATCCTTGTTTTATAAAGAAGATCCTTGGCTTCCAAGCTTGCTTCTTTTTTTCTGGCCAGTGCCTGACGCTCCGCTTCCTGTAGGATTATTTTTGCCTTTTCCTCTGCACTTTGCACTTTTCTTTCTGCACCAAAAAGCCTAAAAACATAGCCCAAGATGAAAAATATGACAGCGCTTGATGCTCCGATTATTATATTTAAAGTATTCATGGTTACGCTCCACCTCCTTAAGTTGCATTCCCTCTGTGAAATTAATTAAAGGGTAAAAAGCAGACAGCAGTTTGTGCCTACCAATCAGGCAAAGATAAGCTTATTGACAGGGATATCGTGTGATAATACTGGAAGTTTGTTCAAGATTTGGAATTTAAACGCAAGGCCAAATAACGGCACTTTACATTCTGTGAATTTCGAGAGAAATCTATCAAAGTATCCTCCACCTCGTCCCAGACGGTTTCCTGTTCGGTCAAAAGCCACGCCCGGAACAATAACTAAATCAATAGTTTTAAGTAATACTTTTCTCATAAACTGCTTCTTGGGTTGATAGATCCCATACGGACCCTTTTCCAGCTCTTTTTTCGGATTTATAAGCTGTGAAGGGATTATCTTTTTTTCTTTCACCAAAATCATTGGAACAACCACCTTTTTCCCTAATTTAAGCGCATCTTCAATCATAACTGATGTATCTACTTCTTCTCTTTTTGCTATATAAAACATTATTGTATTTGCTTGTAAAAACAGAGGTTGTGAAAATAACTTTTCTTTAATTTGAAAGTTCTTTTTCTGCCGTGACTCCTCTCCTTGCTCTTTTAATAGCTTAATAATTTCTTCTCTTATTTTTTCTTTATTCATTTAAAATTGTACCTTAAGCGCATATATTTGTCAAGAAAAGCATTTATTTCCCCAACTCCTAGATAGAAAATATTTTTCCTTTGGTTATCAACCAGATGAGGAAAATTGTATTCGCGGATTTTAATAAGTCGATTTACATGGATGT